>NZ_CATKQM010000047.1:0-31213 GCF_949768225.1 Pseudomonas sp. IT-P44
AATATCAGCCGTTACCGCAGCAATGGATATGTACACCTGAAAGTAATGCCCAGCTATCAGGCCGCCATCGCTAGCAAGCCAGTTCCTACAGGGGATTTGTGTAACGCCCACCGTAGAGAATGATCATGCGGTCCAGCCGACGCTAAACCCCACTCAACCCCTTGATCACCAAATCCACATTCCCCTCCAGTTCAGCCACCGGGTCCGCCGCGTCCACACTCAAAACGACCAACCGACTCCCAGCCTCGGCAATCACCGCTTTCACCGCGTCCGACGGCTGCCGATGATGCAACACCACCGCCACGTCATTGTCCTTGAGCGTCGCGCCCAATTGCTTCAGCGCCTCCGATGTCCACTCGGCGTCGGGCCGCGCATCGAGACCGATCAGTTCCAGATTGAGCCCGCCAATCAGGTAACCGAAGTGATCGCTCAGGCTCATCACGCTCAGATTGTCAGCACTGGCCAGCCGCGCTTCGCTGTCGGCGCTGAACTTGAGCAAGCGCTGTTTCAATGTCGCAAGGTTGGCCTCGATCACAGGCTTTGCAGCAGGTGCAAGGCGCACCAGATCCGCCGCCATCACGTCCGCCATGCGCCCCATGTTGTTGCTGGAAAACCACGGCTGACTGTTCAAGCCATCGACCTTGTTGCCCGGCTGCACGGCAATGCCGGGCAGGGCGCCGTCCACCGGGCGCGCGGCGTCGACTTCGACGATGCGAATATTGCTGCGCCGGGCGATCGGGTACAGCGGATCATCCGCCCACAACGAACGAAGACCAATCACCGCATCGGCGTCAGTCGCCAGTTTGGCCAATGCCGGCGCGCCGCGCCCGGTGAAGTAAGCCGTCTGACGACTGCCAGGCAGGTTCGCCGGCGCCGCGCGTTCAAGGTTGACGTTGGTGCCCTTGAGCAATACTTCGCCCAGACCATAAGTGATCGGCAAGGACGCCAGCACATGCAACGGTTTGGCGCTGTCCGCCGCAAACGAGGTATTGACCAGCCCGCACAGGGCGACGGCCAGGGTCAGTTGACGCAGAGAAAATGACATTTATCCGAGGTTCCCTTTCAGGCTGGGGACGACGCCGCGCGCAATGGCGGCGAGGGCGAAGGCGATACCGGCCACCAGAATGATCGCGGCGCCGGACGGGATCGGCAGGTCGAACACAATCGGCGCAAGAATCCCGCACAGCGTGCTGACCGTGGCGATCAGTACCGAGCACCAGAAGAATCCTTTGAGCGACTGGCTGAGCAACCGCGCTGCCGCTGCCGGAATCACCAACAGCGCACCGACCAGAATCGCCCCGATGACTTTCACTGCCGCCACGGTGATCAGCGTCACCAGAATCACGAACAGGTAATCCAGGGTCTTCACAGCCACGCCGCGCACCGCCGCCAGTTGCGGGTTGAAACTGGCGAGCATGATGCGGTTGTACAGCGGCAAGGCCAGCGCCATCACCAGGGATCCGACGATGGCCAGCACCAGCAAGTCATTTCCGTTGACGGTCAGCACCGAACCGAACAGCACGTTCTCCAGAATGTGCACGTTGATCTTGCCCGCCAGAATCAACAGCAGGCTCGCGCCCAGTGCCAGCGACACCGACAGGAACACGCCGATCAAGGTATCTGGCGCCAGCCCCGTACGGTTACGCAGGTAATTCAGCAATATCCCGAACAGCAGGCAGTAACCGAACAGGCTGCCATAGGGCCCGGTGTAGGGTTCGCCGAGCAGAATGCCGATGGCCACGCCAGTCAGCGCCGCGTGACCCACCGCTTCGGAGAAAAACGCGAAGCGCTTGACCACCACCAGCGTGCCCAAGCCGCCCAGCACAGGGCCGATCAGCAAACCGGCAAGCAGCGCGTTGACCACGAATCCATAGGCCAGCGCCTCAGGCAGATAACCCGAAGACGCCCAGCCCTGAACCATCAAGCGAAAGGCTTCGTAACTCATCAGACAGCGCTCCGTGGATGGGTCGAGAACAGGGTCAGCAAACGTTCCGGGGTCAGTGCCTGTTTCGGCGTGGCATCGAACAGCACCCGACGATTGAGCCCGGTGACGCGATCCGCCAGACGCCCGACCGCTTCCAGATCATGCTCGATCCACAGCACGGTGATCCCGCTCTGACGCCAGTCGCCGAGCAGCCGTTCGAACACCTGAATGCCCGCCTCATCGAGGGCCGACATCGGCTCATCGAGCACCAGTAATTGCGGCGCCGGGATCAGTCCCTGTGCGAGCAACACGCGCTGACGCTCACCGCCAGACAAGGCGCCCATGCGCCGCTTGCGCTTGTCCTGCATGCCGACCCGCTCCAGCGCTTCGCCAATCGCTGCCGCGTAATGCTTGCTCAACCCGAGGAACGCCGGGCGCCGCTGGCACATGGCGGCCATGAAATCGTCGACGGTCATCGGCAAGCCGCGATCAAACTCCAGCGCTTGCGGCACGTAGCCGATGGTGCCGGGTTCGCCGGGCCATTGCAGGCTCAAGCGGCCCTGATGCGGCATCTGCCCGAGCAGGGTCTTGATCAACGAACTCTTGCCACCACCGTTAGGGCCGACCAGCGCATGCACGCTGCCGGGCTGAACCTGGAAGGTGACCTGATCAAGGATCGTCGTGCGACCCAGCGTCAAACTGACCTCCGCAAAATCCAACGTCGGCCCCGCCCCCTGTAGGAGCCGGCTTGCTGGCGATAGCGGAATGTCATTCAACGATGATGTCGGCTGACCCGACGCCTTCGCGAGCAGGCTCGCTCCCACAGGGGACTCTCTGATTGTTTCTTTAGCGGTCATTGCCCCGACTCCTGAATCGCCCGGACCACGGTGTTGAGGTTGCCGGTCATTTCCTTTTCATACTTGTCGGCGGTGTACTCGCCATAGGAAATGTGCGACAGCGGGTACAGCTTCACCCCGGATTCACGCTGGATGGTGTCGACGTAGGTGGACGGGAAATCCATCTCCGAGAAAATCACTTTCACGTCCAGTTCGCGCAGTTGATCGATGGTCTTTTTCAGCTGGCTCGGGCTCGGTTCGATGCCGTGGGCCGGTTCGACCACAGCCGTCACTTCCAGGCCGAACTCGCGCAGCAGGTAATCGTAAGCCGCGTGAACCGTGGCCACGCGTAGTTCGGCGTTCGGCGCCTGGGTCAATTTCGCCAGGGCGTCGGCGCGCATCTGCCGCAGGCGTTTGCCGTAGGCGCGTGCGTTTTGGGTGTAGGTCTTGGCGTTGGCCGGGTCGAGCTTGCCGAGTTCCCGGGCGATGTTGTTGACCTGGGCAATGGAGGCGCTGATCGACAGGAAAGTGTGCGGGTTCACGACTTTGCCGGCACCGCGCGCGGCAACACCGGTGGCGGCCAGCAGCGGTACGTTTTCGTTGGCTTCGATCACGGCCACGTTCGGCGTTTCGCTGGCGGCGATCATGCGGTCGGCGAAGTCGTCATGACCGACGCCGTTGAGCACGATCACGTCCAGCCCGCTGATGCGCTTGATGTCTTCGGCGCGGGGCTCGTAGGCATGCGGGTTGAAGCCGGCCGGAATCAGCGGCACCACTTCGGCCTTGTCGCCGACGATGTTGGCCACGTAGCTGTAATAAGGGTGCAGGGTGATGCCGATGCGCAGGCGCTTGGCTTCGTCGGCGCTGGCCAGTGGCGTCAGCAGCAAGGCAAGCAGGCCGATCAGCAGCGGCCGCAAGAATGAACGTTGAGATGAAATAGGCATGGGAAAGCGGTCTTCTCTCGGGTGAAGGCGAGGGTTCAGTGCCGGTGCTGGCGGGTCACGCCGGCATCGAATTGCGCGACGATCTGCTGCCAGCCAGCGCTTTCGAGCGCGGCGTCCGTGACGTCGGCCGGGGCTTTGAGGTCGGCGCCACGGTTTAGCCAGATGTCTGGCGCATCGTCGTCGGCGGTCAGGCGCATCAGAAACGAACCGGCCACGGCGGACGACTGGCTCTGGCCGAAATACGCCTTGGCGTCGAGCAATTGCCAGGCATGCGCGCCACGGCTGACGGAACTGGCGTCCTGGGCAAACGGCGCAAAATCTTCGTCCGCCAGGGCTTCGGGTGTCGGCAGGGTTTGCTGTTCCTGACGCAGCAGGTGAATCTCGTCCAGCGTCACCCGCAGGTCGGCGTAGATGCCTTGCTCGGAAGCGCTGAGGTCGCGGCGGGCATCCAGTTGATGGCTACTGATGTTGCTGATTTCCTGGGACTCGTGGCGCCAGGCGACCACCGAACCGGCGACCGCCAGGATCATCAGGCACAGCAACAATACATACAGGGTTTCATGGCCGGCACCGGCCGGGCGGACGACGTGTGTCGTTGGCGTACTCATGGGGCTTGGATGTCCGCTTGGTCGATCTCGACGACGTGGCCGGGACCGGCATCGAACAGCACATAAAATTCGGCGCTGGGCTTCTTGAAGGTCAATTTGGAATCGGCACCGAGCTTGCCCGGCACCAGGATGGTTTCGTCGTAGCCGATCACATCCAGGGTCACGCCCGGTGCGCCGCTGCCGTCGGAGAAACCGCCGGTGCACTGAATCTGCTCGGCGTCGATAGCCTTGCACTCGCACATCGGGTTGTGGGCCAGGGCGCTGGCGCTGAAGCCGGCGCACAGCACCAGCAACACGGCGTGGAGAGGGCGAAATGCGTTGCTCATGGTTTGCCTCCTTGTTTGTTCAGCCACTCGAGGGTGGCGGGGGATGCCTGGCTCAGCGGGATGGACGCTTGATGCATGGCGCCGTCCCAGCCTTCCATGGTGATCCACAGCTCGGCGTCGGCCTTGGTCTTTTCCGGGATCGGCAGCATGGCGCCCATGCGATAGGGCATGCCGAAGAAAATCACCCCGGCGGCGCGCAGGCTGCGCGGTTTGCCGATGCGCAGGTAAGTCGCCTTGACCTGCTCGCGGCAGCTGTCGCACAGCGCCGCGTTGAAACTCTTCATGTAACCGGCCGGGCCATCGGGCCGTGGTGCTTCGTTGCGAAGTTCCGCCAGGCGCAGGCTCCACGGCCCGACCTGAACTTCACCGATTTCCCGCTCGCCCAGGCCGGTGTCCCCGCGAAACAGCGCGGCATCGGCAAAGTACTTGGGCATGAAACCCAGCGGCACCAGCAACAGCAAAACGTTGATGTGGAAGCGCCATTTGTGCCAGAAGCGGCTCAGTCTGGACCCCGGTTTTTCAGCGGCGAACAGGCTCATTGGCTGACCTCCGTGGTGTCGTGGCTCGTGACGTGAGTGGCATCGGCAGCGCGAGGACGTTTGTTGCTGCGCTTGAGGGCGTTAGCGGTGGCCAACGCAGTGCGCTTGGTCCAGATCAGCAGGCCGCTGAGGACCATCATGCTCAGGAGCAGGCCGAAGAAGAACCAGATCAGCTTGATCCAGAGTCCACCGAAATCGCCGGTGTGCAGCGGCCGCATCGATTCGGTCACCAGTTCCAGCCCCGAGCGGTCCGAAAGCAGGCGGGTCACGGCGACGTCGCCGGTGTACGGGTTGATTTCGGCAGTCTGGAACATCAGCGGATACCAGCTGCGGCCGCCCACCGAGAGGTAGCTGTAGGCATTGGCGGGCAGGCTGATGAAGCTGTCTTCGAGGCCGGGAATGCGTGCCTTCGCTTCACGGATTGCCGTTTCCAGGCTGATCATCGGTGCCGGTGAGCCGTCGGCGGTGAGGGGCACGCTCTCACGCGGGACCACCGGCGCCACCGGGGCGGTGGAAATCGTGATCTGGTTATCGAACATGAACGCTTCGATCAGGAACCAGGTGCTGGTGACGGAAATCACCGCGATGAACCAGATCGACCAGATGCCGCTGAGGCGGTGAAAGTCGCCCCAGAAAATCCGCGCGCCGTGACGCAGGCGCAGGGTCGGTCGCAAAAAACCTTTCCAGAAGCGCTTGTAGACCACCAGCCCGGTAATCAGCGAAGCCAGCAGCGGCAGGCTGAGAAACGACACCAGGTACCAGCCCCAGCTGTAGCCATTGGTGAACGGCACCAGCCACCAACCATGCAAGGCGCGGGTGAAGGCCCTGAAGTTGAATTGCGGAGCCGTGCCCTGGATCACGCCGCTGTACGGGTTGACGTAGACCACCACCGAACGGCCGTCGGGGTAGGTCACTTCCACGTCCAGGGCGAAATGCGTTTCGTCAGGTCGGCTGATGCTCTCGACCAGGATCTGCGGCTCGGCCTGCTTGATCGCGGCGATGAGCTGGTCATAGCTCAACAGCGGCGCATCATCGGAAGGTTGGCTGGCGCGCATTTGCGGGTTGGCCAACCAGACGATTTCCTGGCTGATCACCGCCAGCGTGCCGGTCACACAGACGATCAGCACAAAAAACCAGATGGGCAGGGCCAGCCAGCTGTGGACCAGAAACCAGAGTTTTGAGCGGGATTTCTTCGACATGATTAAGGTCTTGTATCGATGAGAGGGCCTCTGCTGCGGGCTTCCCAGCGTGGGGTCCATGAAAAGTGCGGTCGTGGCTTTTGCCTACGCGAACCGCCTGCATCTATATAAGACGAATGAGAATCAGAAATCCCGAACCTCGATATGAAAGTAAATGTTTCGTATTCCTGTGAATGAACGCATAACCCTGTGGGAGCGGGCTTGCTCGCGAAAGCGGTCTTTCAGATAAAGAAATGCCGACTGACATACCGCTTTCGCGAGCAAGCCCGCTCCCACAAGGTGGGGCGGCGTGTGCCTTGATCCAACACGAACCATGTTCCAAGGGATCACTCTCCGGCCATTGATGGGGCCGGGCGACTGCCTAAGATGGGGCGCAGACGCCTGAAACCCGCGAGCCTGAGCGAATATCCCCATGACTTCAGCAAGAACCCTTTACGACAAACACATCGATTCCCACACGGTGTGTCGCCTCGATGACCAGGGCCACGTCCTGTTGTACATCGACCGCCAGGTCATCAACGAATACACCAGCCCCCAAGCCTTCAGCGGTTTGCGCGACGCCAAGCGCGGGGTCTGGCGCCCCGGCACCGCGCTGGCGGTGGTCGATCACGTCAACCCCACGGCACCCAAGCGCATTGCGGCGATGCCCGACGCCGGCGGTGCGCGGCAGGTGTCGTACCTGGCGGAAAACTGCCGGGACTTCGGCATCGAATTGCTCGACATCCTCGACAAACGCCAGGGCATCGAGCACGTGATCGCTCCCGAACAGGGGTTCATCCTGCCGGGCATGGTGATTGCCGCAGGCGACAGCCACACCACGACTTACGGCGCCCTCGGCGCGTTCGGTTTCGGCATCGGCACGTCGGAGATCGAACACCTGCTGGCGTCCCAGACCCTGGTCTACAAACGCTTGAAAACCCTGCGCGTGACGGTGGACGGTGAGCTGGCGCCGGGGCTGACGTCCAAGGATGTGATCATGGCGCTGATCGGCCGGATCGGCGCGTCCGGAGCCACGGGCTACGCCATCGAGTTTCGCGGTTCGACCATCGATGCGCTGAGCGTCGAAGCGCGCATGACCATCTGCAACATGGCGGTGGAGGCGGGCGCACGGGGGGCGTTCATGGCGCCGGACGACAAAGTGTTCGCCTACCTCAAGGACAAACCCCGCGCGCCCAAAGGTGCGCTGTGGGAGCAAGCGGTGCAGACATGGCGCGCCTTGCACAGCGATGCCGACGCACTGTTTGACCGTGAAGTGTCGCTGGACGCCAGCGCGCTGGAGCCGATGGTCACCTGGGGCACCAGCCCGGATCAGGCCTCGCCGATCGGCGCCCGCGTCCCGGACCCGCAAGACATCAGCGACCTGATCCTGCGCCAGGACATGCGCCGCGCCCTGACTTACATGGGGCTCGAAGCGGGCATGCCGCTGAGCGACATCGTCATCAGCCACGCGTTTATCGGCTCCTGCACCAACGCCCGCATCGAAGACCTGCGCGACGCCGCCAGCGTGGTGCGCGGCAAACACGTCGCCGAACACGTGCGGGCGATGATCGTGCCGGGCTCCACCGAAGTGCGCGATCAAGCCGAAGCCGAAGGCCTGGCGGCGATTTTTATCGACGCCGGTTTCGAGTGGCGCCAGTCCGGCTGCTCGATGTGCCTGGCGATGAACGACGACGTGCTGGCGCCGGGCGACCGCTGCGCCTCCAGCACCAACCGCAATTTCGAAGGCCGCCAGGGCGCCGGTGCCCGTACGCACCTGATGAGCCCGGCGATGGTCGCTGCGGCGGCGATCACTGGCCGCTTGACCGACATCCGTCACTTTGGAGACCGCGCATGAGCCTGCAACCCTTCACTCAAGTCAGCGGCAAAGCCGCGCCAATGCTCGCGGCCAACATCGACACCGATGTGATCATGCCCAAACAGTTTCTCAAGGGCATCGACCGTTCCGGGCTGGATCGGGGTTTGTTTTTTGATCTGCGTTTTTTGCCTGACGGCCAAGCCAACCCTGAGTTCGTGCTCAATCAACCGGCATGGCAGGGCGCGAGCTTCATGGTGGTCGGGCCGAATTTCGGCTGCGGATCGAGCCGCGAACATGCGGTCTGGGGTTTAAAGCAGATGGGCATCCGCGCGCTGATCGGCAGGAGTTTTGCGGGGATTTTTTATGACAACTGCCAGCGTAACGGGGTGCTGCTGATTACGCTGGATGAGCCCGTGTTGCAGCGGCTCGGGCAAGTGGTCAGTCAGCCAGAGACGGCGCTGATCAGCATTGATCTGGAAACGCAGCAGATTCGTCTTCAAGGCGAGGTCATCCCATTCGAAATCGACACCCTGCGCAAAACCGCGCTGGTGCTGGGCCTCGACGCCATCGGCAGCACCTTGCAGCGCAGCGAACAAATCAAAGCCTTCGAACACCAACACCTGAACGCCAACCCCTGGCTAAGCTGAAATCGCTTTCGCGGGCAAGCCTCGCTCCTACAGGTCAGCGCGACCTTTGTAGGAGCGAGGCTTGCCCGCGAAGAGGCCCGCCCATACACCGCAAATCAAACCGACAACCCTTTGAAATGCTCCTGCAAAAACTCCACACACGCGCGCAACTTCCCCGAGTAGGCCAGCCGCGTCGGGTACACCGCCCAGACGTTGGCGCTCTGGGTGTATCCGGGCAGCACCTGCACCAATCGCCCCTGCTCCAGCAACGGCTTCACATCCCACAGTGACCGCAACAACACCCCGCGCCCATCCAGTGCCCACTGCAAGACAATCTCGCCGTTATTGGACGACAACGGTCCGCTGACCCGCACACTCTCCTGGGCCCCGTCGTGCTCCAGGTTCCAGATGCCGAAGGCGTTGTCGCGCTCCTTGATCACCAGGCAATGATGCTGCTCCAGATCGCCCAGCGTCTGCGGCGTGCCGTGGCGTTGCAGATAACCGGGCGCCGCGCACAACACCCGCCGATTGCTCACCAGTCGCCGGCCGATGTGCTGACCGGGGATGTCATCGCCGACACGAATCTCCAGGTCGAACCCTTCGCTGACGATGTCCACCACCCGATCAAACAGGTCGAGGCGAATCTCCAGGTCCGGGTAACGTTCGGCCAGCAGTGACAGGGCGGGCGCCACGTGATTGCGCCCGAAGCCGAAACTGCTGCACAAATGCAGACGCCCGCGAGGGCTGTCGTGGGCGTCGGAGAGTTCGTCGTGCAGTTGCTGGAAATTATCGAGAATCCGCAACGCCCAGCGCTGCACGCGTTCACCGTCCTCGGTCAGGGCGATGCGGCGGCTGGTGCGGTGCAGCAGGCGCGTGCCGAGGGTGGTTTCGAGAATCTGGATACGTTTGCTGACATAGGCGGGCGACAGGCCCAGTTCATCCGCTGCGGCGGCGAAACCGCTTTTACGAATGACGGTAAGTAATACACGCAGGTCTTCGGGCAGGGGCACGGTGTCTTTCTTGGTGGTCATGACAGAACGGGCACTGGCGGCATGAGCCGCCAGCATAGCATCGGTATGAACGTCGACTTACTCGACAGAAAGCTTGGCCGCCGCCGCTGCCGCCCGAGCGTGGCGCCCGCGTTTGAGGGCAATCGGCGCCATCTTGCTGCGGTCCAGTTCACCTTCCCAGGCGGCCACCACCAGCGCTGCGACGGCGTTGCCGATGATGTTGGTCAGGGATCGGCATTCGGCCATGAAACGGTCGACACCGAGGATCAGCACCATCGCCGCCACCGGCACGGTCGGCACTACGGCCAGGCTCGCCGCCAGCGCCACGAACCCCGCGCCGACCACCGCGCCCGCGCCTTTGGAGGTGAGCATCGCCACCGCCAGCAAGGTCAGTTGCTGCTCCAGGCTCAAGTCAATGTTGGTCGCCTGGGCCAAAAACAGCACCGCCAGCGTCATGTAAATGTTGGTGCCGTCCAGGTTGAAGGTGTAGCCGGTCGGCACGACAATCCCCACCACGCCTTTGGAGGCGCCCAGGCTTTCAAGCTTCTGGATCAGTTGCGGCAGTGCCGATTCCGAAGAGCTGGTGCCAAGCACGATCAACAGTTCAGCCTTGATGTACGCCAGCAGTTTGAAAATGCTGAAGCCGGCATAACGGGCAATGCTGCCGAGCACGCACGCAATGAAAATCAGCGCGGTCAGGTAGAACGTGCCAATCAGCTTCAACAGCGGCAGCAACGAGCCGAGGCCGTACTTGCCGATGGTGAACGCAATCGCGCCAAACGCCCCGATCGGTGCGACGCGGCTGATGATGCCGACGATGCGGAAGAACACTTCGCTGGCCTGATTGATCACGTTCACCAGTGGCCGGCCTTTTTCACCGACCATCACCAGCGCAATGCCGAACAGCACCGAGACGAACAGCACGGGCAGGATTTCACCCTTGGAGAAGGCATCAAAAAAAGTCGTCGGAATCACGTGCAGCAAAAAACCGGTGATGCCTTCGCCGTGTTCGGCCTGACCGACAAAACCGGCAATCGCCGACGAATCCAGCGTCTTCACATCAATGTTGAACCCCGCGCCCGGATGCAGCGCATGCGCCGCCAGCAGGCCGATCAACAGCGCAAGGCTGGAGACGATTTCGAAGTACAGCAGCGCCTTGCCACCGACCCGGCCGACCTGTTTCACGTCGTGCATGCTGGTGATTCCGGAGACCACCGTGCAGAAGATGATCGGACCGATGATCATCTTGATCAGCTTGATGAAACCGTCACCCAACGGCTTGAGGTCGATGCCGATCTGCGGCCAGAAATGGCCGATCACAATGCCCAGCGCGATGGCGATGAGCACCTGCACGTAGAGGGTTCCCAGCAGTTTCTTGATGGTCATTTTTATTATCTCGAGACGGTTTTTGGGCATGACGATCCCGCGCAGGCCCGTGACGGCCTGCGGCGGAAAGTGGATTCAGATCAGTACGGCGCGGCTGTCAGCGCAGGAAAGCCAGGACTTCGGCGAGCAGCAGCTCGGGGGCTTCTTCGGCGATGTAATGGCCGGCGGGCAGCGCTTTGCCGCGCACGTCGGTGGCCACGTGTTGCCATTCCTTGAGCGGTTCGAAGCAGCGGCCGACCGTGCCTTCGGCACCCCACAGCACCAGCAGCGGCAAGTTCAGATGACGGCCGGCGTCGATGTCGGCGCGGTCGTGATCCAGGTCGATGCTGGCGCTGGCCCGGTAGTCCTCGCAGATCCCGCGTGCGGTGCCCGGCTGTTTCAGGCAGCGCAGGTATTCGCCAAAGGCCTCGGCAGTGAACGGTTTGAGCCCGGCACTGCGACTGCCCATCACGCTGCGCAGATAGGATTCGGGATCGGCCTCGATCAGGGTTTCCGGCAACGGAGCGGGGCGGATCAGGAAGAACCAGTGCCAATAGGCGCGGGCAAAGGCTTCATTGGTTTGCGTGTACATCGACAGCGTCGGTGCGATGTCGAGCAACACCATGCGTTGCACGGCTTGCGGATGATCCAGCGCCAGGCGATGGGCAACCCGGGCGCCACGGTCGTGTGCGAGCACCGAGAACTGCTCGAAGCCCAGGGACTTCATCAGCTCGATGCTGTCCTTGGCCATTTCCCGTTTGGAGTAGTTGGTGTGGTGGTCGTTGGCCAGCGGTTTACCGCTGTCGCCGTAACCGCGCAGGTCGGCGGCGACTACGGTGAAGTGCGCGGCCAGTTGTTCGGCAACCTTGTGCCAGATGACGTGGGTCTGCGGGTGACCGTGCAGCAACAGCAGGCCCGGCCCGCTGCCGCCGATGCGGTAGGCAATGTCCACACCGTTGACGTGGCGCTGGTCTTTGAGGAATCCGGCGAACATGGGATGACTCCTTGTTGTAGTTGCCTGCATCCTGAAATTGTTCGGCGACTACGGCAAGGCGCAAAGCGTGGTGCGCTTGTTCATGAAGTGTGTTGTCTCGGAGGCCGCCTTCGCGGGCAAGCCTCGCTCCTACAAAAGCACAACCGGACCTGTAGGAGCGAGGCTTGCCCGCGAAGAGGCCCTGATATTCACAGAAAATCTCAACCCTGCTGAAACATCTCCTTGGCCCGCTGCTCAATCTGCGCCTGGGTCAAATCTTCCTTGCGCGTGGCCAGAAACCACAAATGCCCATACGGATCTTTCAACGTCCCCGAACGGTCGCCGTAAAACTGATCCTTGACCTCGGACACCACCGTGGCGCCCGCCGCAATCGCCTGTTTGTAGGACTTGTCCACATCATTCACATACAGGTGCAAGCCCACGGACGGTGACTTGTCCGGATTGCTCAACGGCCCCTGATCACACGGCGTGCCGAGCATGATCGGGCAGTCGCCGATGCGCAGTTCGGCGTGGCCGATGCTGCCGTCGGGCATGGACAGACGCATGACTTCGGTCGCGCCGAAAGCTTTCTTGTAGAACTCGATGGCTTCGGCCGCTTTTTGAATGCCCAGATAAGGGGTGATGCTGTGATAACCCTCTGGAATGGGTTTGACGCTCATGGCTATTCTCCCTGTCTATTGTTGAATTGAAGGTAGTCCTTCGCCGGTTTCCGACCGGATAACTATAGGCCAGCGCCTTTTACGCATCCGAGTGCCCGACGAGCAGCAGCGCCACTGTTCGGCCATAAACAGTGAAGCAGCAGAATGCTCGGGTTTCTCACTGAATAACCGTTGAAAACCCCCGAAACTGCCCGAAAACACGGGCCCGGGCGGTCAGGCACAGAAGCTGCAATGTCCTCCGGTAAACACTGTTGCCGAGAGACTTGTATGCCTGAATCTGCCGTTTATCCGATCAACCCGCCGGCCGCCCATCGGATCGCCGATGAAGCCGAAGCCTTGCGTGTGGCCGAGCGCGTCGCCGCGGTCTTGCTGGAGCAGGACGCCGAGCGCGACCGTACGCGCCAGGTGCCCGCCGAGATCGTCGACCTGTATTCCAACAGTGGCTTGTGGGGCATCAGCGTGCCAAAGGAATTTGGTGGCGCGCAGGTGTCCTACGCGGTGCTGGCGCAGGTCATTGCGATCATCTCGGCGGCCGATCCGTCCCTGGGGCAGATCCCGCAAAACCACTATTGCCTGCTGGAAGATATCCGTCTGCAAGGCACGCCCGAGCAGCAGGCGCATTTTTTCGGCCTGGCGCTGCAAGGTCATCGCTTTGCCAATGCGCTGTCGGAAACCGGCGGCAAAAACGTGCAGGACATTCAGGCGACCATTCGCCGTTACGGCGACGGGCATGTGATCAACGGTCGCAAGGGTTATTGCACCGGTTCGCTCTATGCCCACTGGCTGGCGGTGCTGGCGCTGGATGAAGAGCAGAGGGGCCAGTTGTCCTTCGTCGAACGCGGCACTCCAGGGTTGGTGATCGTCGACGACTGGGACAGCATCGGTCAGCGCACCACGTCCAGCGGCACGGTGCTGGCCGAGGACCTGCACGTCCCGGCATTCAACGTGTTCCCGACGTATCGTTCCTATGAAAGCCCGACCCTGGCCGGCCCGTTCGCGCAGTTGACCACCGCCGCCATCGACGCCGGCATCGCCCGCGCAGCGCTGCGTGACACCATCGCGTTCGTGCAGCAATTCGCCCGGCCGTGGATCGATGCGGGTGTGGAAAAAGCCAGTGAAGATCCGCTGACCATTATTCAGGTTGGTGGCCTGGAGATTCGCCTGGAAGCTGCCGAAGCCTTGCTGGAACGTGCCGGTTGGGCGCTGGATGCGGCGCGCCCGGCACCCGACGAAGACAACGTCGCCCGAGCGTCCCTCGCGGTGGCCAAAGCCAAAGTGCTGACCACCGAAATCGCCATCGAAGCCACCAACAAACTGTTCGAACTCGGTGGCACCCGTTCGACCCTGAAGAAGCACAACTTCGACCGGCACTGGCGCAATGCGCGGGTGCACACCCTGCATGACCCGGTGCGCTGGAAATACCACGTGGTCGGCAACTGGCTGCTCAACGGCGTTAAACCGCCGCGTCACGACTGGTCCTGATTATGGCCGAATGGTTCAAAAACATTTACTGGGCCGACATCGGCCAGGCCTGTCTCGACACCTTGAGCATGCTCGGTGCCGCCCTCGGTTTCACCGTACTTCTGGGGTTGCCGCTGGGGGTGGTGCTGTTCCTCACCGGTAAGCGCCAGTTGCACGAAGCCATCGGCGTTTACCGGGTGTTGTCGGTGATCGTGAACATGCTGCGTTCGCTGCCGTTCATCATTTTGCTGATTGTGTTGATTCCGCTGACAACGCTGCTGGTCGGTACTTCGCTGGGCGTGCCGGGGACCATTCCGCCGCTGGTGGTTGGCTGCACGCCGTTCTTCGCGCGGCTGGTGGAAACCGCCTTGCGCGAGGTTGATCGCGGCGTCGTGGAAGCGACCCAGGCCATGGGCGGCACCACCTGGCAAATCATCCGCCACACCTTGTTGCCCGAGGCTCGTGGCGGGTTGCTGGCGGCGGTCACTGTCACCGCCATCGTGCTGGTGGATTACACGGCGATGGCCGGGGTGATTGGCGGCGGAGGCCTGGGCGACCTGGCGATCCGCTACGGCTACCAGCGATTCCAGACCGACGTGATGGTGGTCACCGTGGTGCTTTTGCTGATCCTGGTCCAGGCCCTGCAAATGACCGGCGACCGATTGGTGGCGCGCTACAGCCGACGATAAACATTCGACTCAACAAAAAAACTCAGGCCTTACGTCCGCCCCACGACGGCCACTCAATCTGCCTAGGAGCACAACATGAAAAAGACCCTGGCCATTCTGGCTGCCCTTGTGTCGTTGAGCGTTCACGCCAACGAAAAACTCACCGTCGGTGCCACGCCGGTGCCGCACGCGGAGATCCTCGAGTTCGTCAAACCCACCCTGGCCAAGGAAGGCGTGGACCTGGACATCAAGGTCTTCACTGACTTCATCCAGCCCAACCAGCAGCTTGCACTGAAGAACCTCGACGCCAACTATTACCAGTACCGGCCGTTTCTCGATGACTACAACAAGACCCGTCACACCGATCTGGTGCCGGTGGTCGGTGTGCACATCGAACCGTTCGGGGCTTACTCGACCAAGATCAAAAACATCGCCGAACTGAAGGATGGCGCCACCGTTTCCATCCCCAACGACCCGGTGAACACTGGCCGCGCACTGGTGCTGCTGCACGAGGCCGGGCTGATCAAACTCAAGGACCCGAGCAACACCCTGGCGACTCAGCGCGACATCGCCGAAAACCCGAAGCATTTGAAGATTCGTGAACTGGAAGGTGCGTTGCTGGCGCGTTCGGTGAGTCAGGTGGACCTGGCGTTCGTGTTCGCCAACTACGCACTGGAAGCGGGGATCGACACCAACAGCGCGTTGATCGTCGAGAAGGGCAAGAGCCTGTACATCGAATTCCTGGTGGCCCGCCCGGACAACATCAACGACCCGGGTTTGCAGAAACTGGCCAAAGCGTTGAATTCCGATGAAGTGCGGCAGTTCATCTTGACCCGCTACAAAGGGCAGATTGCGCCGGGCTTCTGATCTCTAGCCATTCTTGAGGACGCCTTCGCGGGCAAGCCTCGCTCCTACAGGTACGGCGGTGCTTTTGTAGGAGCGAGGCTTGCCCGCGAATGGCGCGCCGCCTATTCCGGATCTGTCCCCTATTCCAACAGCTGCGCCCCCGGCCCCCGATCCCCCAACACATCACCAAAATTACGCAACGGACACGCCTCCATCGACAAACACCCACAGCCAATACAGCCATTGAGCGTGTCCCGCAGCAAGGTCAGCTGATTGATTCGCTCATCCAGCTCCCGGCTCCACTGCGCCGACAACACCTTCCAGTCCGCCGCCGTCGGAGCGCGGTTATCCGGCAGGGTTTTCAACGCCTCGCCAATCTCCGCCAGCGGAATCCCCAAGCGCTGCGCCACTTTGATCAACGCCACCCGCCGCAACACTTCCCGTGGATAACGTCGCTGGTTGCCCTGATTGCGCGTGCTTTTGATCAAACCCCTGGCTTCATAAAAATGCAGCGCCGTGACCGCCACGCCGCTGCGGGCGGCGACCTGGCCGACGGTGAGCTCTTTATGCAGTTGTTGCGAGGTGATCATGTGAAAAATGTCCCTTGACCTCTAGTTAACTCGAGGTTTTACCCTGCAGGCCTTCGGATCGCAAGATCCGGCTTACACGTCAGTGGGGACTCTTCATGCAAGCGCCAGAGAAAAATCGCAGCTTCACCCAATTGATCGAATTCGAGATCGAACCCCATCAACAGGCCGCCCTGGTGTCGGCGCTGTCGTTACAGACCGAACGCCTGGCCCAGCGTTACAGCGGTTTTCTCAGTGCGAGCATCCAGGCCAGCGACGATGGCCGGCGGGTGCTCAATTACCTGCAATGGCAATCGCGCGAGGCGGGGGAAGCCGCGTTTCAGGGTTTTGAAAGCGGCGAGCAGGATTTCTGGCAACTGATCCGCGCCCATCAGGCGAAAACCGTGACGTTTGGCTCGTTCCAGGTGTTGCACAGCCTGGAACGCAGCCACGACAACGCGCTGCATTGCAATCTAGTGAGCTAAATCGACAGCTGCATCAAGCGCTCGCCCTGCACGTTCTCCGTTGGGCGGCGCTTGTTCACCGCCAGTTCACCGATTTTGATCAGGCGCGTGCGCGTCACGTTGCGGCTCAAGCCCAGCAGCGCGGCGGTGTGCACCTGGTTGTAATGGCTGAAACGGTAAGCCGCACGCAGCAAGGCGTCCTCGACTTTCTCGTGCAGCGCGCCGGCCTGCTCCTCGAACAGCTTTTGAAACGCGCGGTCGAGCAAGGCTTCCGGTGAATCGTCGAGCTGGCTGTGATAGTCGTCCTGACGCTCGATGCGCATGTTCGACAGGCGCAGGTCATCGCGCTCGATCACACCGTTACGGCAGATCAGCAAGGTGTGGTGAATGACGTTTTCCAGTTCGCGGATGTTGCCCGGCCAACTGTAACTGCGCAGTTTCAGTTCGGCTTCCTTGCTGATGGTGATGGTGCCGTAGCCGAGGCGCTGACTGTAGGCTTCGACGAAGTGACGGGTCAGCGGCAGGATGTCGCCGGGGCGATCACGCAGCGGGCTCAGTTCCAGGCTGACCACATCGAGGCGGTAATACAGGTCCTCGCGGAAATGCCCGGCGTTGATGGCTTTTTCCAGTTGCACGTTGGTTGCCGCCAGTACGCGCACGTTGATTGGAATGCTCTTGCGCGAGCCCAGGCGCACCACTTCGCGCTCCTGCAACACCCGCAGCAACTTCACCTGAATGGCCATCGGCAGATCACCGATTTCATCGAGGAACAAGGTGCCGCCGTCGGCCTCTTCGAACCAGCCGGCCTTGGCGCTCAAGGCACCGGTGAACGCACCTTTTTCGTGGCCGAACAACTCGGCCTCGACCAGGGATTCAGAGAACGCGCCGCAATTGACGGCCACAAACGGGCGGTTGCGCCGGGCGCTGAGGTTGTGGATATGCCGCGCCACCAGCTCCTTGCCGGTGCCGGTTTCGCCGATGATCAGCACGCTGGCTTCACTCGGTGCGACCTGTTGCAAATGCGCGAGCAAGGCCTGGGATTTCGGGTCTTCGAATACTTGCGCGGTGGCGCGGATCGACGTGGCCAGGGCGGGCGAGGGCGGTAAGGTCAGCAGTTGCATGGGGCAGGCTCCATGAGAAGGCTATGAATAGAAAGTCGGAATCGGCAGGGACTGGTTCAACGCCCAGTCGCCCAGTTCATGGAGTTTGTAATCCACCGGGTCGTGCAGGGTTTGCGTGCGCAGGTTGCGCCAGTGGCGGTCGAGCCGCAGCGAGGCGTGAGTCGAGCGCGCACCGGTCACTTCGAACAGCCGGCTACAAAGTTCGAGGCCGTTGCGCGTGGCGGCGACCTTGGCCGTGGCAATCGCGGTGGCGAGGTGTCCACGTTCTTCGGCGCTGAGGTTAGGGCCTTTCGCCCAGGCCTTGTCGAGCAGGTCGGCGGCGCGTTCCACCAGCAAGCGAACGCCTTCGAGCGCAACCCAGAATTCGCCGTAATGGCCGAGCACATACGGGTCCTGACGCACATCCTGAGCGCTGGATTTGTGCCACGGGCGGGTTTCGGTGAGGGTGTATTGCCGCGCTTCTTCGAAGGCACCTTCGGCGATGCCGAGGAACATGTGCGTAAAAGTAAGCTGCGCGATCAATGGCCGCAGGCAGGCGAACGGTGTGCTCAGCGGACCCGGGTCGAGCAGCAATTCCGACTCTTCGACCCGCACCCGTTCGAACGAAGCGCTGCCGCTGTCGGTCTGGCGCTGGCCCATGTTGTTCCAGTCGTTGTGCAGGGTGATGCCGCTGCGGCCGCTGGGGATGGCCGCGATCAACAGCTTGCCGCCGGCGCTTTCATCCACTGCCGAGGCGATCAGCATTTCCGAATCGCTGGCGCCGGAGCAGAAACTTTTCTTGCCGGAAAACTCGCGCCAGCCACCGAGTTTTTTCACTACGGTGCGGGTGTCCAGCGGGTTGAGGGCATTGCCCCAGAACCAGTTCTTGCGTGCGGTCTGTTCGAACCACGGCTGCCACTGCTCGGGTCGGGCGAACAGGCGCACGGTGGCGAGCATCAGGTGATGAAAACCGAAGACGTGGGCAATCGAACTGTCGACCTTGGCGAACTCGCGCACGATGGTCAGGGTTTCACTCCAGCTGGCGCCGAGGCCGCCGTACTGGGTGGGAATGCTCAACGCGAGCAGACCGCTTTGGCGCAGGGCGTCACGCTCGGCTTTCGGCGTACCGCCACGTTCGTCGCGCTCGACCGCGGTCAAGGCAAACTCGGCGGCCAACTGGCGGGCGGTTTGCAGGGGGGATAACAGGGCGCTTAGCGGCTTGGCAGTCACGCGGGGTTCCTCAATAAATTCAACACCGATTCCCTGTAGGAGCGAGCGGTGCGGCGGTCCGACTTGCCCGCGAAAGCGTCGTATCAGCCAACATCCATTTTGAATGTCCGGACGCTTTCGCGGGCAAGTCGGACCGCCGCACCGCTCGCTCCTACAGGTAGTAGGTGGGTCAGGCCGTGGCTTTGGCGGGCAGCACATCATTGGCGATCATTTCGCCAAACGGCCCGGTGAGGTTGGTCACGCCACGCCCCGCCAGGCTCGCATACGGTTCAGGCAACAGCGGGAACACCAGCTCGGCAAAGCGATACGCCTCTTCAAGGTGCGGATAACCGGAGAAGATAAAGCTCTCGATCCCCAGGTCCGCGTACTCCTTGATCCGCGCCGCCACTTGCTGCGGGTCACCCACCAGCGCCGTGCCGGCACCGCCGCGTACCAGGCCGACACCGGCCCACAGGTTGGGGGCGATTTCCAGGTTGTCGCGGCGTCCGTCGTGCAACGCCGCCATGCGCCGCTGGCCTTCGGAGTCAAAACGCGAGAACGACTTTTGCGCGGCGGCGATGGTCTCGTCGCTGATGTGTTCGATCAGTTTGTCGGCGGCTTTCCACGCCTCTTCGGCCGTCTCGCGAACGATCACGTGCAAGCGAATCCCGAACTTCACCGTGCGCCCGTTGCGTGCTGCACGCTCACGCACATCGGCGAGTTTTTCCGCGACGGCGGCCGGTGGTTCGCCCCAGGTCAGGTAGACATCGACCTGCTCGGCGGCGAGTTCATGGGCGGCTTCGGACGAACCACCGAAGTACAGCGGCGGATAGGGTTTCTGCACCGGCGGATAAAGGGCCTTAGCGTTCTGTACTTGCAGGTGTTTGCCTTCGAAGTCCACCGCTTCGCCTTGCAGCACGCGACGCCAGATCTGCAGGAATTCGTCGGTGACTTCATAACGCTCGCTGTGGTCGAGGAAGATCCCGTCGCCACGGTTTTCGTCCGGGTCGCCGCCGGTGACCACGTTGATCAGCAAGCGGCCGTTGGACAGACGATCCAACGTCGCGGCCATGCGCGCCGAGACGGTTGGCGAAATAATCCCCGGACGAATCGCCACCAGATAACGCAGGCGTTCGGTCAACGGCACCAGCGCCGAAGCGATGACCCACGAATCCTCGCAGGAACGCCCGGTGGGAATCAGCACGCCGTGATAACCGAGGCTGTCGGCGGCCTGCGCGACTTGTTTCAGATAGTTGAGCGTCACCGGGCGAGCGCCCTGGGTGGTGCCCAGGTAATGGCCGTCGCCGTGGGTCGGCAGAAACCAGAAAACATCCATGAAAAGATCCTTAAGCGATTTTCAGCAGATTTTTGGGGTGCACGCCGAACAACGGCGCGGCGCGTTCTGCAGCAAGGCGAATGCGGGCCTTCAAGGGCTCACTGGTTATTTGGTAATTGGCGAAATCGGCTTCGGTGGCGTAGACGCCGATCGGCAGGGTCAGCGCCTGGAAGAAACTGAACAGCGGGCGCAGTTGGTGATCGAGCACCAGCGCATGCCGTTCGCTGCCACCGGTGGCGGCGAGCAGCACCGGCGTATTGATCAGCGCGTTCAAGTCGATCAGGTCGAAGAGGTGTTTAAGCAAGCCCGGATAGGAGCCGCGATAAACCGGCGCGGCGACGATCAGCAGGTCAGCGTTTTCGATGGCTTGCAGCTCGGCTTCGATGTCGGCGCTCAGTTCCTGGCGCGACAGGGCCGCGCCCAGTGGCCGGGCGATGTCGCCCAGTTCGATCAGCTTGCTCTCGATCGGCAATTGCCCGGCCAGTTCGGCCAACAGCGCCTGGGTCAGCACCAACGTGCGGGACGGACGCCAGGTACCGCCGGAGAGGGCAACGACTTTCAATGGACGCGACATGATCAGTTCCTTTTTAAACAGTTGCTCAGCGAGCAGTGAGTAGTGAGTAGTCACAGGGCTTGAGCAAGAGCTGTACCAATCCTTCGAGCCCACGATTTACGTGGCTTGCAGCGCACTGATGACTGCGTGCTGTTCGATTTTAAGGACTGTTTGTTGAATGACTGTTGCCTGGCAAACAGTTGCGTGGGCAACAGTTGTGTAAGGCGATGGGGTTGTTATAAAGGCTGTTTGTTATTCCTCAAAAGATCATTGCAAGATATTTATAGAACATTAAGAAATATGCACGTCCCTTGTAGGAGCCGGCTTGCCGGCGATGAGGCCCGAGAGTCATGCGGTGTTCTTACGGTCGTCATCGCCGGCAAGCCGGCTCCTACAAGGTGGGGTAATTCGGCTTCAA
The DNA here is from genome assembly GCF_949768225.1 of Pseudomonas sp. IT-P44. Lineage (NCBI taxonomy): Bacteria > Pseudomonadati > Pseudomonadota > Gammaproteobacteria > Pseudomonadales > Pseudomonadaceae > Pseudomonas > Pseudomonas sp. IT-P44. The sequence continues at coordinate 21,447 of NZ_CATKQM010000047.1, forward strand.
TACCCACTATCGAGAGCGTTGATTTCTGCCCATCCAAAGGCGCGAGTAGCCTGTGTTCATTGCCCCGAACCCAGATGCCAGGACGCCAGACCATGAAACCTCTACTCGCCACTTTCCTGCTGCTCGCCGTCTCCGTTCTCGCCGGATGTGCCAGCCACGTATCCCCGGAACTGCGGCCCTACACCGCCGAGGAAACCCGTGAACTGGCACTGGAATCGCTGAATCGTCGCGGTTTGTCCTTCGATGAATACCACGCGAAAAAAGCTGAATTGCTCGGTCAGCCACAGAAATCCTTCAGCTTCGACAAACAAGGCGAAATGAACGCCGAGCGCACTGTTCAACTGCACGGTCGCCCAAGCTGAGCGACTGTACTGCTCGAAGTTTCACCCAACTGTCCATGGGTTTCCCGGCAGGCGTGCGATAGGGTCAATACCTGAATGACCCTGACGGACTGCCACCAATGACGCTCTCGCTCGATCTGCTGCTGGGTTTCGCCCTGTTCGCTCTCGTTACCTCGATCACCCCCGGCCCGAACAACACGATGTTGCTGGCATCGGGCGTGAACTTCGGCTTTAACCGTACCATCCCCCACATGCTTGGCATTACCTGCGGCTTTTTCGTCCTGGTCGTCGCGGTGGGTTTTGGTCTGGGCGCAGTGTTTCAAAGCTATCCGTTGCTCTACACCGTGCTGCGTTATGTCGGCGCGGCGTATTTGTTGTACCTGGCGTGGAAAATCGCGCATTCCGGGCCGGTATCCGACGGCGAGAACGGTGAAAGCAAACCGATCAGCTACCTCGGCGCGGCAGCATTCCAGTGGGTCAACCCCAAGGCCTGGATCATGGCCATCGGTGCCATCAGCACCTACACGCCGATGCAGGGCTATTTCACCAACGTCATCGTGATTGCGGCGGTTTTCGCCCTGATCAACCTGCCGAGCGTCGGCGTCTGGGCCGCGTGCGGCACGCTGCTGCGCAACGTGCTCAAGGACCGCCGCTGGTTGCGCGTGTTCAATTGGGGCATGGCCGCGTTGCTGGTGGTTTCGCTGTATCCGTTGATGCTGGAAAGCTTTAGCTGACGCATTGCTTCAACCGGTTGCCCGATGCCTGTTAAGCTCGACTTCAGGAGCGTTCCTACGCACTTTCAAGTGAAGTCGTACTTTCTTAACGCATCCGATCAGGTATTGCTGGCGCACGGGTTGCCAGCACCTGATCCCGGAACAAGCTCTGCGAGTCTTTTATGAATAAACGTCCGTTGTATTTCGACTACGCCGCCACCACGCCGGTGGACGAGCGGGTCATCAAGGTCATGGTCGAGTGTCTGGGGTTTGCCGGGAACTTCGGCAATCCTGCGTCCAGCTCCCATGCATTCGGCCAACAGGCCCGGCAATCGGTCGAGCAGGCGCGACAGCAAGTCGCCCAACTGGTGGGGGCGCAAGCCGACCAGATCGTCTGGACCTCCGGCGCCACCGAATCGAATAACCTCGCCCTCAAGGGCGTGGCCCAGGCTCGCGGGGTGCCCGGCGGGCACATCATCACCAGCCAGATCGAACACAAGGCGATTCTCGACACCGCAAGGCAATTGCAGGATGCCGGTGTTGCCGTGACGTATCTGGTGCCCGACGCGCAAGGTCTGATTACCCCGCAAGCGGTCAGCGAAGCGATGCGCGAGGACACCTTTCTGGTGTCACTGATGCTGGTCAACAACGAGTTGGGCACGGTCAATGACATCGCCTCCATCGGCGAGGTCGTGCGGGCCCGCGAGGCGTTGTTCCATGTCGATGCGGCCCAGGGCGCGGGGAAAGTGGCCATCGACCTGGCGCGATTGCCGGTGGACCTGATGTCGTTTTCGGCGCACAAGATCTACGGTCCCAAAGGCATCGGCGCGCTGTATGTCGGGCCTCGCGCACAACAGCGCTTGCAGGCGCAGATTCACGGGGGCGGTCATGAAGGTGGCTTGCGTTCCGGGACCCTGGCGACTCACCAGATTGCCGCCATGGGCGTGGCGTTCGCCTTGGCCGCGCAACTGTTCGATGAAGAGAAAGCCACGATTGCGCGCCTGCGCGAGCGCTTGCTCGAACACCTGTCGGGCATTCCCGGCGTGCGCCTCAATGGCAGTGCGACCCAGCGCATCCCTCATACTTTGAGCCTGACCTTCAGTGAAGGTGAGTTCAACTCCGCGGCGTTGAGCGCATCGATTGCGTTTTCTGCGACCTCGGCCTGTAATTCCGCGAGCAATGCGCCGTCCCATGTGCTGCTGGCACTGGGGCATGACGCCCGCTCGGCGAGCCGCACCATTCGCTTGAGCCTGGGGCGTTTCACTACCGAGCAGGACATCGACCAGGCGGCACAACTGATTAAAGCGGCCTGCGCCAGTGCCCCGGCATTCTGGCAATAAGGCCTTAAGTGCCGACGTTGATCGGCACTCAACAATAATGATGAAGTGATTAGCAGGAGACATGATGAGTACGCAGCCTTCGATCAATGGATCGGTGCCCGAGCGCCTGGCGCACACCCGCGAGCTGATGAGCCGGGAGGGCATTCACGCCCTGCTGGTGCCGTCGGCCGATCCGCACCTGTCGGAATACCTGCCGGGCTACTGGCAAGGACGGCAATGGCTGTCGGGCTTTCATGGCTCGGTGGGCACGCTGATTGTCACGCCGGATTTCGCCGGCGTCTGGGCCGACAGCCGTTATTGGGAGCAAGCGACCAAGGAACTCAAAGGCAGCGGCATCGAATTGGTCAAGCTGCAACCGGGTCAACCCAGCCCGCTGGACTGGCTGGCCGAGCAAACCCCGGAAGGCGGCGTCGTCGCGGTAGACGGTGCGGTGATGGCCGTGGCCTCGGCACGCACGTTGGGTAGCAAGCTCGAAGAGCGCGGCGCCCGTCTGCGCACCGACATCGATCTGTTGAGCGAAGTCTGGAGCGATCGTCCGACGCTGCCGAACGAGCCGGTCTATCAGCACCTGCCGCCTCAGGCGACGGTCAGCCGTGGCGAAAAACTCGCCAACCTGCGCGAGGTGTTGAAAGAGCGTGGCGCCGACTGGCATTTCATTGCCACCCTCGACGACATCGCCTGGCTGTTCAACCTGCGTGGCGGCGATGTGTCGTTCAACCCGGTGTTTGTCTCTTTCGCCTTGATCAACCAACAACAGGCAACCCTGTTCGTGGCCTTGAGCAAAGTCAGCGCCGAGCTGCGCGCGATCCTCGAACAGGACGGCGTGACACTGCGCGATTACAGCGAAGTGGCCGACGCCTTGCGCGCAGTGCCGAGCGGCGCGAGCCTGCAAGTCGATCCGGCACGCGTCACCGCCGGTTTGCTGGATAACCTGAACAGCGGCGTGAAACTGGTCGAAGGCCTGAACCCGACGACATTGGCCAAATCGCAGAAAAGCCTGGCCGATGCCGAGCACATCCGTCAGGCCATGGAGCAGGATGGCGCGGCGCTGTGCGAATTCTTCGCCTGGCTGGAGTCGGCGTGGGGCCGCGAACGCATCACCGAACTGACCATCGACGAACACCTGACCGCAGCGCGCACGCGTCGTCCGGATTACGTGTCGTTGAGTTTCAACACCATTGCCGCGTTCAACGCCAACGGGGCGATGCCGCATTACCACGCGACCGAAGAAGAGCACGCGGTGATCGAGGGCGACGGTCTGTTGCTGATCGACTCCGGCGGCCAATACCTGGGCGGCACCACCGACATCACGCGGATGGTGCCGGTCGGTACGCCAACCGATGAGCAGAAGCGCGATTGCACACGTGTGCTCAAAGGCGTCATCGCATTGTCCCGTGCGCAATTCCCTCGGGGCATTTTGTCGCCGTTGCTGGACGCTATCGCCCGTGCGCCGATCTGGGCGGAAAACGTTGATTACGGTCACGGCACCGGTCACGGCGTCGGCTATTTCCTCAACGTTCACGAAGGCCCGCAAGTGATTGCCTATCAAGCTGTTGCTGCGCCGCAAACCGCGATGCAGCCGGGCATGATCACTTCCATCGAACCGGGCACCTACCGTCCGGGTCGCTGGGGCGTGCGGATCGAGAACCTGGTGTTGAACCGTGAAGCGGGCAAGAGCGAATTCGGTGAGTTCCTGAAATTCGAAACCCTGACCCTGTGCCCGATCGACACGCGCTGCCTGGAACCGTCGTTGCTGACTCAGGACGAAAAACAGTGGTTCAACGCGTATCACGCCGAAGTGCGCGAACGCTTGAGCCCGCTGGTCGACGGTGCAGCCCTTGAGTGGCTGAACACTCGAACCGCTGCTATCTGATCGGCTTGAGTTCAGGCGCTGCTTCCAGCGCCTGGCTCATGTAGTCGACAAAGGCTTTGACCCTGGCGGATTGGCGACGATTCGCCGGGGACACGGCATGCATCGGCAGTGACTGCGCGGTGTAGTCCTGCAAAATCGCTGTCACTCGCCCGGCTTTCAAGTCTTCGCTGAACAGCCACACTGGCGACAACGCAATCCCCAGTCCCCCCAGCACCATCTCGCGGATTGCCTCCGAGTTGTTGCTTTGCGCATTGCCCTTGATCCGCACCTCGTGACGTTGATTGTTTTTCTCGAAAACCCATAAATTCTGACTGTTCAACAGATTGAACTGCAGGCAGTTGTGCCTGCCCAGTTCTGCCGGCGTGTGCGGCTGGCCGTGTTTTTTGAGGTAGGCCGGCGCTGCGACAGTTACGCGGTGGGTAGTGCCGATGTGGCGGGCGATCAGGCCGCTGTCATTCAGCTCACCGATTCTGAAGGTGACATCCAGTCCTTCGCTGATCAGGTCCTGGTTTTGATCACTCAGTTGCAGGTCGATTTCTATGCCGGGATGGCGCTCAAGGAATTGCGCCAGGCGCGGGGCAATCTGCAAACGCCCGAAGCTGACCGAGGACCCAATGCGCAGGTGACCGGCAATGCGCTCCCTGCCGGACTGGAAACTGTGCTCGGCCGCATCGACGGCTGCGAGGATTTGTCGACATTCGTTGTAGTACCGCTGGCCTTCATCCGTCAGGGAAAGCTGACGGGTGCTGCGTGCAATCAGTTTTCCGCCCAGCCCGGTCTCCAGCGCCTTGAGCACTTTGCTGATGGTGGGCTGGCTGGTCTGCATCTCTCGGGCAACGGCAGAAAAGCTGCCGCGTTCGACGACCCTTACGAAGATCGCCATTGCATTGAGTTTGTCCACGGGAGTTCTCGTTGATGCCAAATAGGCATGGTCACTATAGCTATTTGGCGTCTTATCAGCATGAATCGGTTGGCCGAAGATTTATCCCACAGCCAACTCTGACGGGAATATGCGAAATGACTGACTCACTTGAAATGCGCGCTCTGATTGTCGACTCGGCCAACGCGCCGCTACGCTTGGTTTCCATTCAACGACCGGTGCCTGAAGCAGGGCAGGTATTGGTCCGGATCAAAGCCAGCGGGGTAAATCCACTGGACGGGAAAATCCGTTCGGGCCAGGCCGCCCATGCACGTCAGTCATTGCCGGCGGTGTTGGGCATTGATCTGGCGGGAACCATCGAGGCGTTGGGGGAAGGGGTCAGTGGATGGCTACCGGGCGATGAGGTTTATGCCATGGCCACCGGCATTGGCGGGGCGCAGGGTTCGTTGGCGGAGTACGCAGCAATCGATGCCAGACTGCTGGCGCGCAAGCCAGGCAATTTGAGTATGCGTGAGGCGGCGGGGTTGCCGTTGGTGTTGATTACGGCGTGGGAAGGGTTGGTGGACCGGGCGCGGGTGCGTGCGGGGCAGAAGGTGCTGATTCATGGCGGTGCGGGTGGTGTGGGGCATGTGGCGGTGCAAATAGCCCGCGCCTTCGGTGCCCAGGTGTTTGCCACCGGTTCTGCCAGGCATCAGGCAATCATCGAAGGCTTCGGTGCGACGTTTATCGACTATCGCCAGTCTTCGGTCGAGGAATATGTAGCGCAACACACGGATGGGGAGGGCTTCGATATCGTCTACGACACGGTGGGCGGTGAGACACTGGATGCGTCATTCAAGGCTGTACGGGTTTATCACGGTCATGTGTTGAGTTGCCTCGGTTGGGGGCAGCACAGTTTGGCGCCGCTCTCGTTTCGTGGCGCAACCTATTCCGGCGTATTTACGTTATTGCCGTTACTCACCGGCGTGGGGCGCGAGCGTCACGGGGAGATTCTTCGTGAGGCGGCTCTCTTGATCGAGGCGGGCAAGCTGAAGCCGATAATGGATCCTCGGGCGTTCACTCTGCAAACCGCCGAGGCCGCCCATGAGCTGCAGTTTTGCGGAGCGGCTCAGGGGCGGTTGGTCATCGAGATTTAACGCAGGGCTTCAATGACGAAGTCCAGTCGATCCTGGCCGAAGAACAGCTGGTTATCGATGAACATGCTGGGGGCGCCGAACACGCCGCGTTGCACCGCTTTCTCGGTGTTGTCCTTGAGCGCTGCCTTGACGTCTTCATCGGCGGTCAGGGCCAGCACTTCGTTGGGGTCAAAGCCGTTCTGCGTCAACACTGAAGCGACGGTCGCCGGGTCATCGAGGCTGCGTCCTTCAACCCAAAGCGCTTTAAACAGGCAGTCGATGAATGCCTGAAAGCGTTCGGGATGGCGTAACTGCATGCCAGTGACGGCGCGCATCAGCATCAATGTATTAATGGGAAAGTGCGGATTGAACTTCAGTGGCACGCCATAACGTTTGGCGTAGCGGTCCAGGTCCTGAAACATATAGAGGCCCTTGGCCGGAATGGTCGCAGGGGAACCGTTGCCGGTGGCTTTGAAAACGCCGCCCAGCAGCATCGGGATGTAGACCAGTCGGCTGTCTGTCTGCTCGCAGATTTTCGGCAGTTGGGTATAGGCCAGGTAGGTGGCAGGGCTGCCGAGGTCGAAGTAGAACTCAACGGTTTTGCTCATGTTCTATGCGCTCTGTTTATTGTTATTGGGGAGGGCTTACCAGCGTTCGCTCCAGGGGCGCAGGTCCAGCTCGAAGGTCCAGGCGTCCCGGGGCTGGCTGTGCAGGTACCAGTAGTTCTCGGCAATGTGCTCGGGATTGAGAATGCCATCCTGATCCTTGGTGGCGTACTTCTCGGGAAAGGTGTCGCGGATAAAGTCGGTATCGATAGCGCCGTCGACGACGACGTGAGCAACGTGAATATTCATCGGCCCCAGTTCGCGGGCCATGCTTTGAGCCAGTGCGCGAATGCCGTGCTTGGCACCGGCGAATGCTGCAAATCCGGCGGCACCCCGCAGACCGGCAGTCGCGCCGGTAAACAGAATCGTGCCCCGCTGACGCTTGGCCATGCGCTTGGCCACTTCACGGGCATTGAGAAAGCCTGAGAAACAGGCCATTTCCCATATCTTGAAATACTTGCGAGCGGTTTCTTCGAGAATGCTGCACGGCACATTGGCGCCGATGTTGAATACAAACGCTTCGATAGGGCCGATCTGGCTTTCAATCTGCTCGACCAGCGCAATCACGTCCTCTTCCTTGCGCGCATCACAGGCAAAACCATGGGCTTCACCGCCCTCGGCCTTGATGGCGTCCACCAATGGCTGGAGTTTGTCCGCACTGCGCCGGGTGACACAGGCGACAAATCCTTCTTGAGCAAAACGTTTGGCAATAGCTCCACCAGTAGCATCACCGGCGCCGACAACCAGTACGACCTTCTTATTATTCATGGGGTGCTCTCTTTGCTAAACGATCGTTAACTAAACGAACGTTATGCTACGATTCGGCAGGCGTCAAGATGATCAATACAGAGGGCAAGGCAATGCGTTACTCGGCCAATCACAAACTGGAAACCAAACAGAAGCTGCTGGAAAGCAGTGCGTTGTCGGCGAAGAAGTCGGGTTTCGCAACAGTCGGTGTCGATGCCTTGATGAAGGCTATCGGCTTGAGTGGTGGGGCTTTCTACAGCCACTTTTCGTCGAAGGATGAGCTGTTCGCTTCAATTGTCGAGCGTGAGCTGGTTCAAAGCCTGGAACGATTGGGGGCGGATCAGGACCGTGACCGGCTCGAGCGCTGCCTGAAGCATTATTTGAGCATGTCCCATGTCGAACACCCGGAGTCGGGTTGCGCCTTGCCGGCATTGGGTGCCGAAATAGCCCGTTCAGACGTGCTGGTCCGGCAGCAAGCGGAGAGCTGGATTTGTCGGCTACAAGAGAGTTGGGCGCGGATTCTGGAGAGCGACAGCCTGGCATGGGCGATTCTGTCGCAATGCATCGGCGCGTTGGTTGTGGCGCGAATGCTCGCCACCCCTGACATCCAGCGCACGGTACTGAAGTCCAGTTACGATGAGATCAGCCGTCAGATCGCCGGTCCGCGGACCTGAAGTGACGGCCTACTTGCAGATGACGATCATGCTGCGGCTGGTATAGCCGGCCGGGTTGAGACCAAACGGATAATCGCCAGGTTCTTCCACGCCATCCCCTGATTTTGCGATGACCTTGTATCCCTTGGGCGCACAGGAGTTGGCTGCGCTGGTGTAGCACTTGTCCCAGGATGACGACAGCCCGGAACAGTTGATATGCAATCCTTTCTTGCCACGTTTGGTATGAGTTTCCGAAGTCGCCGCGCAGCCCGCAACTGCAAGTATGGCGATCAGTATCAAAATTCGTTTCATTGCTGTCCTTATAGCGTCCCCGGATCTTTGCGCCCGGGTCTGGCCGTGTTCGCTTTAGCTTGAAGCGTTCTTATATCCCTATCGTGAAAAATCCATGTCTGACACTGGGTTACGGGCCTAAACATGGCCTAATTGCGCGGTAAATACCAGACCTTCGTCAAATCCTGTATTAATCCGCGGCAACCGCAGGTTTGGCGGCACCGCCCATGGTCATGGTCGCGCCGACGGAAGCCAGAATGATGCAGATGATAGCCATCCACTGTGACAGTGAGAGGTATTCATGGAGGAACAACAGACCTGACAGGGCACCTATCGCAGGTTCAATACTCATCAGCGTGCCGAAGGTGCGGGCTGGCATTCGGGTCAGGGCGACCATTTCCAGCGTATAGGGTAGGGCAGTGGACAACAGGGCGACGCCGATCGCTATGGGGATCAGCGATGGCGTCAGCAGCGCGGCGCCAGCATGCACAATACCGATAGGCGCTACGAACAGTGCGGCAATCATGACGCCCAGTGCAGCAGTCTGTACGCCATTGTCTGCACCGGCCTTCTGGCCGAATAGAATGTACAACGCCCAGCAGACTCCGGCCCCCAAGGCATAACCCGCACCGACCAGATCAATACCGGCAGTCGTGGCTCCCGTGGGTATCAATAACAGCAACCCGATGGCGGCCAGTGCGATCCATAAAAAGTCGATCGCGCGACGTGAGGCATAAATAGCAACCGCCAGCGGCCCGGTGAACTCCAGCGCTACCGCGATTCCCAATGGGACTGTGCGCAGGGACATATAGAAGAGGAAGTTCATGCCGCCGAGTGCCATCCCGTAGACAATGACCGTGCGCAAGGATTTCGCGGTGAGCTTCGCACGCCATGGGCGCAGCAGTATCAGCATGATTACGCTGGCGAAAATCAACCGCAGGGTCGTTGTCCCCTGCGCACCGATAACCGGGAACATGCTTTTGGCCAGGGAGGCTCCGGACTGGATCGACGCCATGGCTATCAATAGCAGGCCAACCGAGAACAGGGTCGAGGCAAGGCTGCGGGGGTGGTCATTCATTGCGTGGCATCGTCCAAGGCAGGAAACGAACGTATTGTTCTAGTGTTGGGCAATATACTGCGCATTCAAGGTGTTCGCGTCTATATATAAGCAGTGATTTTGAGCATCCTGATAGAAAGGCTAAATTAGGG
>NZ_CATKQM010000048.1:0-29595 GCF_949768225.1 Pseudomonas sp. IT-P44
ACGAAACACGCGATATCACCCTGGAAGTCGGCGACAAAGAATTCACTTTCACCCTGACGCCGCAGGACGTGACCAAGTACTTCAACAGCCTGACCCAGAACAACAAGGTGGCCCCGGCCAACAACTTGCTGGTCAACACCGTCAAGCAGGAAGAACGCGCCACGTTGAAAGCGTTGCTGGGCAACCCGGTGATGGTGATGCAGCTGGCCGGCGCGCTGGTCGAGGAGTACGGCCCGGACGTTGAAGTCATCGTAAAAAAGCCCTCGAGCACGCTGAACGCCTGAAAGAGGACGGGCTAGGCCAACTGTTGGCCCTGTCCGGTCGCTGGTTTCCTGGTGAAGCGCCCACACCCGAGGTGATGGGCACCGCCAAGTGGCTGGAAGACGAATATTGGCACCGCATGGGGATCGCCGTTGCCAACGGCATCGCCCAGGCACTGAACGGATAAACACGCATGGCTGATCGCGCTGCCCGCCTGGCCTTCATTTTGAGTCTGACCGACAAGGTCACCGCGCCCCTGGGCAAGGTGAAAATGGGTTTCAACGACCTTGCCGAGCAGAGCGAAAAGAACATCAAGACGATGGGTATGGGGCTGGGCGGCATGATCGGCGCCGGCAAGGGCATCACCGAATCATTGGCGCCGGCCTTGGAGATGAACCGTGCCCTGGGCGAGGTCCGATCGCTGGGCGTGGCCGAGGACGCGCTGAATGCGTTGAATCGCAAGTCACTGGAGTTTTCCGTCGCCTACGGTGAAAACGCCCGGGATTTTGTCGCATCGGCGTACAGCATCGAAGGCGCGATCAAAGGGCTTACCGGGGACCAGTTGGCCACGTTCACCAACACCAGCAACCTGCTGGCCAAGGCGACCAAGGGCGATGCGGAAACAATGGGCGCCTACGTGGGCACCATGTACAACTTGTTCAAGGGCCAGGCCGACGCCATGGGCAAAGCCGAATGGGTTGAAAAACTCGGTGGCCAGACCGCGCTTGCGGTGAAGCTGTTCCGCACGGACGGCGCCCAGCTCAAAGACGCCTTCAAGGAAGTCGGCTCGATCGCCACCACCTTTGGCGTCGACCTGGCCGAGCAGTTCGCGGTGATCGGCTCGCTCAGCAGCACCATGGAAGGCGGGGACGCCGGCGGGATCTACAAGGCGTTTTTCGAAAACATCGGCGCAGCCTCGGAAAAGCTGGGGATGAAATTCACCGGCCAGAACGGCAAGTTGCTGCCGATGATGGACATCCTCGGCAAGCTCGAGGGCAAGTTCGGCGACCTGAACAGCGCAGACGCCGGCGCCAAGTTGATCGAGGCTTTCGGCGGTGAAGGTGCCCGCGTCATCACCGCGCTGACCAAGGACACCGACCGTCTGCGCAACGGCATGGATCAACTGGGCAAGGTTCGCGGCCTGGAGAACGCCGAGCAAATGGCCAAGGCGATGGTGGACCCGTGGCAACAATTCGCGGCCGCCGTCGAAGCGCTGCGCGTGGTGTTTGGCCAAGTGCTGATTCCGATCCTGACACCGCTGATGAACAAGCTGGTGGCGATCGGCGCCACGCTGACCCGCTGGACCCAGCTGTTCCCGAATATCGCCCGGGTGATCGGCATCGTCACGCTGACTGTGTTCGGGATCATCTTCGCCATGTCCGCGCTGACCATGGTGATCGGCATCAGCCGTATGACCTGGCTCGGGCTGGTAACGGTCTGGAAGGTGGTGCAACTGCTGAACTTGCGCACCATCGCCGGCTTCGTCCTGCAGAAGTTGGCCATCCTGGCTTACCTGTCCATCTTGACGCTGTTCGGTGCGGCCATGCTGGTCGTGCGCGGCGTCATGTTGGCCTGGCAGGCCGCTATCTGGCTGGTCAACGTTGCCCTGACTGCCAACCCGATCGGCGTCATCGTGATGGGGATCGCGGCCTTGGTCGCCATCGTCGCGGTCGCCGTCTACTACTGGGACGAATGGACAGCCGCCCTGATGAACAGCGAGGCCTTCAAGTGGGTCAGCGAGCAATTCAAGGTGCTGTCCGACTGGTTCAACTCCATGGGCGGCTGGTCCGGCATGGCCAAGGGCGCTTGGGACAGCATCGTCGGTGTGTTCTACAAGGCCATCAACAGCCTGATCGAGATGATCAACAGCATCCCCGGCGTGAACATCGAAGCGCGTTTTGGCGGCGTCCCGGAAGTACCAGGTGCTGACGCTGCCGTGAACGCGGCCAGCTCAGCCAGCGCCGCGCAAGCCACCCAACAGTCCATAAACGCGGCGATCCCGAGCCTGTCGCCGACGCGTGCCTCGGCCGTGCCCCCGGGCGGCTTGCTGAGCAGCATCCAGAACAACACCAGCAGCCAGAACAAGGGCACCCACGTGGAGAACCTGACCATTCAGAACAACAAGCCAATGACCCCGTTGGAGATGGAAAACATGGTGAGCATGGCGGTGGGTGGATGAGCGAATACATCGATTTGCTGATCATCGACAACGACCTGGTGCTCGATCCGTCGCGGCAACCGGTGCTGATCGATGACCGGGCCAGCATCGCCCAGGACATCGCGCACATGATCCGCGACAGCGGCCTGCTGGTGACCCTGGTCGCCGAGCGCAACAGCCTGAAACAGCGCGATTGCATCCAGCGTCTGGAGCTGCTGGTGGAGGCGGATGAACGTCTGGTACCGGGCACAGCGCTAATCACCCAACTCGAGCCCGGGCAGTACCTGGTCACGGCGAAAACCATGAAGTTCGGCACGATCGAGGTAACGGTGTGAGCGACGTCAATTTCAAGCAGGCATTGAGCGATGCCGGCATTCCGACCACCGAGGAAGGCCTGCGTGCGGCGTGGGAAGCGGAAGTAGTCGCCCAGGGTAGCAAGCTCAGTAACACCAGCACCTGGTCACCGTTCTGGCGCGTGGTCACCGCGCTGGTGACCAAGCCGGTGATGTGGATCCTCGACTTCTTTATCACCACCGTGCTGCCGAACTTCTTTGTTAAAACCGCCGTGGATGCGTGGCTGGACATGCTGGCCTGGGGCGTTAACGTCGAGCGCAAGGGCGCAACCAAGGCCAAGGGGTTCTTGCTGTTTACCCGCATCGCCGCCGGCGGCGCCCTCGAGGTCGCCAAGGGCACGGTGGTGCAGTCGGCCGCGATCAATGGCCATGTTTACCAGTTGGTGACCACGGCGGTCGGCACTTTCACCGACGGCGCCATGCAGCTGCAGATCCCGGTCGAAGCTGTGGACGTGGGCAGCGGCTTCAACCTGGCCCCGGGGTACTACGCCGTATTGCCGGTGCCGATCCCTGGCATTGCCCAAGTGGCCAATGCCGATGGCTGGTTGACCACGCCCGGGGCGGACAAGGAACCCAACGACGAGCTGCGCCTACGCGTGCGCAACCAGTTCTCGGCGGTGAACCAATGGCACACCGACGCAGTGTACCGGGCGATGATTTCCGTCTTCCCGGGCGTGCGTCCGGATGGTGTGTATTTCGAACACGGGGCCCCGCGTGGCCCGGGCAGCGCGAATGCCTTTGTGCTGTTCGATGCGGACGTGCCGGCGGCGACGTACCTGGCGCAAATCAACGCGCACATTCGTGACCAGGGCAACCATGGCCACGGCGACGATCTGCTGGTGATGGTCATGCCCGAAACCCAGCACGCCCTGCGTGTGACGCTGTGGCCGCGCTCGACCTTGACCACGGCCCAGCGGCAAACCCTGCTCGACGAAACCGCGCTGTTCATCCGTGCGGCCTTTCGCGAAAGCACGAGCAGCGACTACCAACCGACGCTGACCCTTCCGCAGTCGCGCTTTTCTTTCAGTCGCCTCGGTGAAGAGCTGCACCAGCAGTTCCCGGGCATCGAATCGCTGCACTTCGACAACGACGACATCGTTTCGGAGCTGAACATCCCCCGGGTCCAGAGTCTGGAGGTGTTGCTCAATGATTAAGCTCAGTCTGCGCTTCTGGCTCGGCGGTACCGAGCTGACAAAGCTCACCGCCGCCGCACAGTCCTGGTGGGAAAAAGTCGAGGGCTGGTTGCGCTGGCCACTGCTGCAGCTCGATGCCGACAGCTGCCACCTGGTGGTGCTCGACCTATTGGCCTGGCAGCGCGACATCACCCGCTTCAAGGACGAACCCGAGGCGCTTTATCGCCTGCGCGTGAAGTACGCCTTCATCAACGCGGTGGACGCCGGCAGCACCGCCGGGATGAAACGCATTCTGCAGCGCCTTGGCGTCGGTTACGTCGAGATCGAGGAGCGCATGCCCGATCGGGATTGGGACGTGGTGCTGCTGCGCTTCTCCGACTCCCAGCTCTCGCAAAACCCCGAGCTGCTGCGCGTGCTGATCCAGCAATACGGCCGCACTTGCCGCCGTTATGACTTTGTGACCCTGACCCCCGTGAAACTGTGGGTGGCCGTGGTCGACTTCAACGACGACCAGCAAACGCTGGTTGCCAGCCTGTAGGAGCCCCCCATGGGAGCGAGTATTACCCTTGCGGGTGAAAGCCTGATCGCGCAGAAACAAGCGGCCCAACTGGGCCTCGAGGTGACGCGCTTTATCTTTGCCAACGTCCCCGGCCTTGATCCCAACGGCCCGGTCGATCGCGCTGCGCCGAAACCGGCTGCAGGGCAGATCGTCCATGTCTACGACATCCCTGACGGGAACGCCGGCTATGTGAATCCCAACCAGGTGGTGTACAGCGCGCAGATCGGCTCCGACGTCGGTGATTGGGATTTCAACTGGATCGGCCTCGAGGCGGCTGACGGTGAGCTGTTCGCGGTGGCCTATGTCGCCCTGCAGCAAAAGCGCCGCAACATTCCGCCGCTGCAGATCGGCAACAACCTGACCCGCAACTTCCTGGTGGCCTTCGACGGTGCCCAGGCGCTGACCGGTATCAGCATTGATGCCAGCACCTGGCAGCATGACTTCACGGTGCGCCTGGCCGGCATCGACGAGCGCGAACGCCAGAGCAACCGCGACGTGTACGGGCGGGCCTGTTTCTTCGGCAGCTCGCTGCAGGTGGAAAAGGTCGGTGGTGTTTACCAGGTTAAAACCGGCACGGCTTACGTGGAGGGCATTCGCCTAGTGCGTTCGGCGGTTCTGCCGATCGTACCACCGGCGTTTCCGACCACGGCCTGGCTCGACGTGGCGCTGCAGCGTGAATTGAGCGACGTGGTGGCCAGCTGGCAAGTGGTGTTCGCCGCCGATCGCCCGGACTACTCCGACAGCGCCGGCGTGAAGCACTACTGCGTGGCCATCGCGGATCTGCCGAACGCCAACACCCTCATCGACCGCCGCCCGGTGGAGGCGATCGGCGGGCCGCTGGTGCAGCATTTCGCCGCCCGGGTGGGTGACTACGAAAAACTGCGCGCCCGGGCCACCACCAAGGACGACGTGGATCTGGGCAACCTGCCGAACGCGAAGTCTGACGATCCGGCTGTCAGTGACAGCGAGGTGCTGGCCACCACCAAAATGGTCCGGGCTGCCCTAGACCAACAAGACGCGAAAAACTCGGTGCTGTTCACCACCACCGCGCCGGTGGTGCTTTCGGGCCTGGCGCTGCAGGCCGGTGGCGATTGGGCCACGGCGTTGCCGGCCGGTGCGCGTGTCCTGGTAAAAGAGCAGGCAAACGGATCCGCGAACGGGATCTACAACGTGGCCGCAAACGGCTGGACCCGATCGGCCGACGCCGACACGGATCTGGAAGTAACCCCGGGGCTGTTTGTCCACGTCGAGCAGGGGGCCACCCTGGCCGACAGCCTCTGGCGGTTGACCACAGACGGCCCGATCACCCTGAACACGACGCCCCTGGTCTTTGAAATGGAGGCTGGGCGCACGGGTGCGGCCGGAGGAATCTATGATCTGCTGACCATCAACGCACGCGGCCAGGTGATCGGCGGTTCTCGCCAGAAAGTCACGGCGGCGTTGACGGTCGACACCGCGTTGAGCGCTTCACACCGAGGCCTGGTGCTGCTCGATGCTTCGGCTGGCGATCGAATGTTCACCCTGCCGGCATCCAACACCGCCCTGGGCATGATCGATTTGATTGTGCGCCGTGTGGATAACACCGCCAACCGCCTGACCGTTAAGGCCGCCGGCGCGGACAAGGTGAAATTTCACACGCACCTCACCTCAGCCGGTTACGGCTTCTTTTACCTGATGGGCGCCGGTGATTGGTGGCACCTGGTCAGCGATGGTGCCGGCGGCTGGTTGCCCGTTGGGCGTTTGGACAGTGCGCCCCTGGGTCGCCCAACCTTTGAGACCACCATCGCGTTCCAACCAGGCGGCAACGGGCCGTTGGGCGGTGTGCTGTACAACCGCAGCGAATGGCCGTGGCTGTGGGATCACGCACAAACCTCTGGGATGCTGACCAGCGAAGCACTGCGTGCGGGTCTTGAGGGCGGATGGACCAGTGGTGACGGGCTATCGACATTCCGAGGTCCAACCGGCACCGGGGAATTCGTCCGCATCGCTGACGACGTCGGACGCCTGGAGCGTCCGGCCATTCAGGGCACCACCACGCTGAATGCGGCACTGGTGATCCAGGTCGACTTTCGCGGCG
The DNA here is from genome assembly GCF_949768225.1 of Pseudomonas sp. IT-P44. Classification (NCBI taxonomy): domain Bacteria; kingdom Pseudomonadati; phylum Pseudomonadota; class Gammaproteobacteria; order Pseudomonadales; family Pseudomonadaceae; genus Pseudomonas; species Pseudomonas sp. IT-P44. The sequence goes on from NZ_CATKQM010000048.1 coordinate 6,542, forward strand.
TTCGGCCCTATGTCGGGATGCCGATCACCGGTGCGAACCTTCAGCCCAGTACGACGGTGGCCAGTTTCGATATCCCGGGCAAGACACTGACCCTCAGCATACCGGCCAAGGCAGCCGGACAGGGTGAACTGACGCTCGCGGGACGGGCACCTGGTTCGTCGCAAAAAGGCTCGCTGATGGTAGTCGACGACAACGGAGACGGGGTCTGGAGCCCATTTGTTCCGGGACCGGCACCGAATGTGTCGCGGACACAAACGGTGATCGGGATGGACTCCTACGAAATTGCAGACTACGGAGGCAGCCGTATTGCTGGTATTCCCCCAAGTGTCGGCTATGCGCTGCCCGGCCCAGCGGGTGAACAGGCATCCACCGGCGTTGCTCGCCCTCACAACATCGCCTGGCCCGGCCGCATGAAACTGATCTGAGAGAACCCCTATGACTGTTTATCAACAAGACACCGCCGGCGCCCTGACCGGCCCCGTTGAATTACCTCCTGTTCCAGGTGCCGGCGTTCTGATCCCGGCTGGGTTCGTACTGCTCAGTGAGCAACTGGGTGCGCCTGAGCCCGGCAAAGTCTGGGCCTTGATCGGCGATTCCGTGGAACAGCTGGACGATCACCGGGGGACGGTTTACGAGACCAAAACCGGGGCCTCCATTCAATGGGGCCGACTCGGCGCACTGCCTGAGACAGTCACCCAAGAAAGGCCCCCGACAGCGGCTCATCACTGGGAGCGAGGTCGCTGGGTGCTAGATCCGCAGGCGGTTCACGCGGCCAAAGTTATCGAGATCAACCAAGCCTGTGAGGCAGTCATTACGGGTGGATTTCTTTCGTCTGCACTGGGCGAGTCGTTCCAGTACAGCAGCCAATGGGATGATCAACTGAACCTCACCGGGGCCGTGCTGCGCGGGTTTGACATGCCCTACGCCTGCCGTGACGCACTGGGGGTGAAGGCCTTCCGGCTGCACACCGTCGCCCAACTGCGTCAGGTCGGCGACGACTTCACCCTGTTCAAGCTGCAGCTGCTGCAGCACGCCAACGAGCTGAAACAGCAGCTCGATCAGGCCCTGGCCGCCGGTGATGTCGACGCGCTGGAACAGGTGACGTGGGAGGCAGCACAGCCATGACCTGGGCACCGGTGACCATGCGCTGGCCGGAGCAGGCAACGCAGTGGATGGGCGGATTGAACGTCGCCAAAGATCTGGCCGGTGGCGAGCTGGCCAGCACCGCGCAACGTCTCGCCGGTTTGGACGGGATGACCAGCACCAACCCGGGGCCAGTCGGTGACGCGGCGAAAAGCGCGATCGCCGCCGGTCGTGCCGCGATGAACGAACAGATGGGCCAGGCGCCGGCGTGCCTGGTGGTCACCCCGTTTCAAAGTGGCATTGGCCAAGGTCACGGCAATCAGCGTTTCCTGTCAGCGCCGAACCTGCTGCAGCAGCTGGCCAGCAAACTGACCGACGCTACAGACGCCGGCCGCCCAACCGGGCCGCAATACGCGCTGTCGTTGTTGTTCCTGGGCACGAACTTCGCCCAGTGGGCCGGCACGCTGTCGCGCTTCAATGCGCTGTTGCCGATTCCCGACCTGGTGCGCGCTGAACGTCGGGCGCAACACCTGTCGACGCTGGAGACGGAAAAGTGGGAGATCCCCAGTTCTGGCCCATTGCCGCGCTGGCAATCGCTGCCGCTTGAGCGCTGCACTGTGGTCAAGGCTGCCAAACAATCGATGTCGGGCCAACTGGCGGTGCTGGAAGGGTACGCGGCCGACAGCTCGCCAATGGGTGATCTCGTCGCACTGGCCACTCGCAAGGCTGCTCAGCAGCAGGGCCGTGATCAACAGTTGAACGACCTCAAGGCCTTGCTCGCCGGCGGAGCGGCCGACGGCAGCATGCGCGCGCGGCTGATCGGTCCCGGTGATGTCAACGAGCTGCGCCGATCGCTGCTCGAGGGCGAGGCCCCGGGGCACGAATGGGTGCTGTCCGCTGGCGTGTTGCTGGTCGGATCGCTCGAAGGTTTGAGTTTTGTGCGCGAGCTGGTGGGCCTATGACGTTACTACTCGACGGAGAGCAGATCCTCGGCAAGAAAATGAAGGTCACCGCCAACCTGCGCATCGAAGCCGACGACATGTCGGGGCAGACCAGCAACACCGACAAGGGACACAAGGGCTTCAAGCCCAAGACTCTGGCGGTCACGCTGATGATTCCCTTCGTGGACAAGGACCAATTGCGCACGCTGATGCGCCTGGCGGAAGCCACGGCCAGCGGTGGCCAGCTCAAGAAGTACCGCATCGTCAACGACACCGCTGCCGCGTTCGGCATCCGTGAAGTGGAGTTCGCCGAAGGTGTCAGTGCCCGGGAAGACGATTCGCTCAACGCCTGGTTGGTGCAGTTCACCCTGTCCGAAAAACTCTCCAACCCCGAGCGCGTGGAAAACCGCCGCGCCGGCAACACCGTCACCAAGCAATCCGCACCAGGGCAAGCCGTCGCCGGCGACGGTGCCGGCGGTGCTGATGGCAAGGGTGGAGGTGAGGAGCTGTCGGGCTTTGAGGCCACGCTGAAGAAGCTCGATAACTACCTGGGCGGAACGCCGTAATGAGCATGAAGCTGCACAAGGTGCTCACGATCAATGGCACCGTTTACCCTCTGGTCAAAGAAGACGTTCGGCTTGATCTGAAAAGCCCCGGTCGGGCGACGTTCACCATTCAGGCCAGCGCTGCCGTGAAAGGCCTGGTGATGCTCGATGTCGGTTACAACGACGCCCCGCTGCAGCGCCACTTCATCGGCTACGTTGAGCGATCAACCACGGCCTCGAGCACCGAGCAGGTATTGGCCTGTCGCGAGCTCGCCGCGATCCTGGCCAACCCACTGCCGCTGAACCTGCGTCATGTGGACCTGCAGGCGGTGCTGGCCGAGATCAGCACCAAGACCGGGTTGCGCTTTCGTGTGCCGGACCAGCCCTATGCCAAGGTCAAGGCGCCGTACTTCTATGGTCTGGCCACCGGTTACCAGGCGATGGACAGCCTGGCCACAGTGTTCAATATCCCCGACTTTATCTGGCAGCAGCAAGGTGACGGCGAGGTGTTTGTCGGCAGTTGGGCGGACAGCTTCTTTGGCACCCGCGAACCGCTGCAGCTACCGGCCGAGCTGTTCGACGGCTACCAGAGCAATCAAAGCGCGATGGTTGCGGCCCTTCCCGGGTTGCGACCAGGTGCATCGATCAACCAAGGCGATCGGATCACATCAGTGACGCTCGCCGGCAACCAGATGGCCATCCGATGGAAGACGCAATCCGCCGCGCAGTAGACCGACAATTCCCTGAACTGAGCGGCGGTTACCACCTGCCGCGCTTCGGCCGCGTGGTGGCCGTCCCTGATGCGCCTGCAGCACCAGGTCTGTGCGACGACTTCCGGCCGCGCTTTGGTGTCGACGTCGAGGTACTGCTACCCGATGGCGAGCCGGATCCGGCACTGCCGATCCTGCACAGCCTGCCGTTGCCGGCACCGATGGGCGGACAGGAAGCAGGCATGTTCGGCTTTCCGGAGGAAGGCACCACTGTGGTGATCAGCTTCGCCTACGGCCTGCCAAATAAACCCTTTATTACCCAGATCCTGCCGCACGGCCTGAGCCTGCCCCGGGTGCCGAAAGGTGACCAGGTGTGGCAGCACAGCGAGGCATGCCAGCAGCGCGTCGACGCCGAAGGCAACTGGCTGCGCCAGACGGACGGCAAGATCCAGGACAAAGCGATCGAGCGCGAAGTCGAAGCCCTGGACAACACCGAGCGCTTCCAGAATCACACCAGGACGGTGGACGACCATTCGACCGAGTCAGTGGGGGGCATCAAGACGATTGAGGCGCTGGGAGCAATGAAATTGCTGTCGGGCGGGTCCGCGAGTCTGGCGGCGGTGGACGATCTGCACCAAGCCACTGGCCGCGACCTGAACCTGGTGGTGGGGCAGAAGCACAACGCCACGGTGGGTGGCGACATGCAGGAGCAGATCCAGGGCTTGCGCAGGAGCGTGGCCGGAATCAGCCAGCAACTGCAGGCTCCGAAAAACTGGATCGGCTCCGGAACTGTGAACCTGTTTCAGGTGGTGTGCGACATGCTCGACTTGCTGCAGCAGATGAACATCCAACTGGCGGGACACACGCACGCTCCAGGGCCAACACCAAGCCCAACCGATGCTGCTAGTTTCGTATTGAAATCAGAATACGCTGCGAGAATGGCGACGTTAGTGAAGTTGATTACTAAGTAAGTAAAGAACAGGCCCCCCCTGTTGTAGTTGGCAAGGGGGGCTTAAAAGTTAAGCGGTTGCGGCAGCTGGACTCAAGTGTTCAGAAATGGTCGGTTTTAAAAATTCTCTATCAAAAGGGCGATATTTAAATACGGAACCATATTCTTTTCCCGTTGTTTTTGAGTATTTCTCTATGGCTTCAAATATTAAGCTACGAGATTTCTCATAGCAGGTCTTGAGCCAGGCGTCATTTTCTAAAAGTTTAAATGCGCTATCTTTTCTTTTTACGAATTCATTCTTTCGTGTCGGTGCGCCGATCTCTAGTGTTGATATTTGCAAACTCTTTTCGTTGTCTTTTCCATAGGTGGAAGCTGACAGTAGAAGGCTACTCATTACATGAAGAAAAAGTAATCCGCCTTTAGAGACGATGCTTTTGTGTTCTTCGCTATACGTGTTTGTTCTTAAGTCTGAGTTTTTTAGAGACCATGCTTTTTGATACAGCAGAACAGAAAATTTATATATGTCGAAGTCGGCCGAGTCGCAAAATAGTGCACCGTATTTGGCTTCAGAAGAGAAAAGCCCGCCAGTATCGTTGAGAGAAATTACGGCTTCTTTGTTTGCGACAGTATTGATGATCTGAGCCATTTTAAGTAGCCCGATTACTTTGTTTCCAGTGTGGCCTTGACGTTTGTAATAATTCTCTCTTCGTTCGTAATATATTCCTGATTTTCCGAGGTGTTTTTCAATGTTTCTTTGGATGTTGTCATTTGCTTTTAAGCTGGCAGTTTTTACAGGGTTTTGCGAGTTGGTCGCGCTAATGATGTCTGTTTGAACTTCCAAATCATTTGTGTTAACGATTTTTACAAAAACCTTTAGATTTTTCGGAAGCTCGCCGGCTTCTTCATATGCGGCGTGAAGGCAGTGAATGGTTTGGCATCCGTTTACGATTTGTGGATTCGTTACAGAATATTGATTGCTTCCCAGCGGGGCCACTGCGTCGCCAATTATTGTTAGTCCATTATTCATCGCCCAAAATATGTCAGACTTTATTTTACTTCCAGCCGTTTCTATTATGGATGTGTTTATTGACGTGTCTTCACCCAAGAAAAATCTGACGTTGCCTTCCGTCAAATGACTTTTAAATTTCCCTTTTTCATCCAGTAAGCACTTGACCAGCTCGTTTCCAGTAACGAAGCCTGAGTATCCGCTAGTTTTTACATCGCGCTCTTTGATCTCTAGCGGTTGAGATATAAAATTTACTTCGATTAGCTCGTCAATGGATTCAGTTAGGTTTAAAAGCTCTTGAGCCCCAAGGTAGTTAATTTCAAATGGAATTTTTAAGGAGTTATCTATTAGCTGCTGTTCGAGGTGTTTTATTTTTTGGGGGATGTTTAAATCGGTTGCGACTGTTATGTAAAAAACCTCGCAGCTAAACTTTGCTTTAGCAAGTCCGCAGGCTCTGTATATTTTGCGAATTAGGTCAGTTTTTTCTATAAAGTCTGGGTTGGCACCCAATTTCGTAAGGTTTTTCAAATCAATCTCTAGGTTGAAAATCTCTTCAATCCCTTCTTTTGTCTTACGAAACCCATCACTTGAAAATCCAGTTTCTTTCTTTGCTTGAAAGAATTTTACTTTGACATGGCTTTCTTTGTTTATTGCGTGTGTTTCATCTACGATAAGAGAGCCGTTGCAAAATAAGTAACAGTGGTCTATTCCTTCGTCTCCACCGTCACCCATTATTCCGTCTACTAGATCATCCAGCTCAATCCCATTAAGATGTTTAAGGTTTGCGAAGGAAGCTACAGCTATTTCAAATGGGTTTTTGTTAACTGTTTGTAGTTCTGGATTGTCACTAAAAAGTTTATTTATTTGGTCGTCCAATAATATTCTAAGGCTCATAAATATCCCTTTAGTAGAGTGAAAAATTGAGTGATGGCTATTCGGTTTCTCGTGATCTTACCTGCAGGTCACCCATAAGGGAAAGTGGAAGAGTTATCGGCTACCCCAGTCGGCACCACCAAGATTGCGCATAGGCGCAACCATCTATGCACTCAATCCCGCTCAAGACAAAACCGGTCACAGCCATGCCCGCCAGTGTTGCATCAAGTAGTCTTGGTAACGGGTCCGGATCAAGAGGCATCCCCACATCCACCCGAGCCACATTTGCGCTCCGACCGAGCTCGACGTTGTTTTCTGAATTAACCATCACATTGCCTCGTATTGCCGGATAGCGCCGCCGTTCTTGAGGCGTCAGCGCAACCCCTTGGCGTCTCATCGGAGTAACAAGCATATGCATGTGCTAACCCGCCTGGTCGCCCCAGTGACAATCAATCAGTGCTTCCACTGCGTAGGCCAGAGCACCGTCGGCCTGCTCCAGGAGATCGCTAAGATCGTCACGGTTGATCAACTGAAGGCGGAGCAGGGTGTGTGCCTGAATAAGTAGTGTTTTGTGGTGGCGTCCAGGGTTATCAAGCAGTGCAGCTTCGTCCCGCAGAATTAATTCCCACTGCGCAATCGCGCTGCTCCTATCACCCGAAATTGCCAAATGCTCCGCGTTCATAGCTCGCCTCTGAATCAATCTAAAAATACTGTATGAATAAACAGTATAGCGATTAATGCGCAGAGGCAACGTCGATCCGATGAAACGAGATCAAGGCCGAGGCAGGGCACATGTTGTGACTTCCTCCCGGTGAAGAAAAAAACGTCTGAAAAAGCACTTATCCCCCTCCCGCCGACGGGCTTTGCGTCCGTTTTTTATGCAAACCGCGATGTAGTGCAAACGATCCTCCAGCCCAGGCCAGCCGTGGGCCTCTGCAGGGAATCGGCCATTGCACAAAATGAAAGGTTTGGAAGGAAAATGAAGCGCGGTTGCACAGCGGCACAGCGGGCGGTCACGAACGGGGCAAGGCTGGAGCCCCCGGTTTCATTGGGTGAAAACTTAGAAAACGTGGGTTTCGGTGTGTTTTCGAAAACGTGATCGATCAATTCGAACGGGCAAATACCAGCATTCACCGAGCAGAAAAAAAACCCCTACACATCAAGCGGGGCAAGGCCTGCAGGTTGTTTAGGGGATTTCACAGAATCACCTGGCGAAAGTGACCTGGTCAGTCCCTTCTTCATGGCCTCGAAAAACGCCACCCAACGGCGATCGGGGGGGTTTTCAGATGGTGGCAGGGTGCTATTTCCGTACCACCCTCCGGGAAAAGGTAATTTCGGTAATCGGTACGCGTGACGGGGCTGAGCGCCTTATAAAACGTGGCTTTGAGCGATTACCGGCGATGGTAATTTGGGGTAATTGAAAAGGTAATAAATTCTCAAGTACTTGATTTATAAGGCTTTTGTTCTTGTTGGTTCTTACCCTGTACAAAGGTAATTTTCTAACCAATCTATTACCTTATTATTACCTTTAAGAATGTGTCTTAAGATATTGAATTTAAAGGGGTTTACTGGATTCAGAAAAACAAATTACCGAAATTACCTTTTCCCGATGGGTCAACATAAATCGGGGTAGGTCTATGGGGGAGGGTGGTAGAACCTGACGCCTGCGCAAAAGCAGCAACTGTCACTGAAACTGTCACCAGCCGCGATTGGATGTCCGTGGACTGCGCTGGAGGCCTTGAAAATAGTGGAGCGGGTGAAGGGAATCGAACCCTCGTTATCAGCTTGGGAAGCTGGAGTAATGCCATTATACGACACCCGCTCAGAGCGGCTGACTTTGTACCAGATGTGCGCATGAAAATGAAGTTTTTCTTTGCGCGTGAGGGCTTTGGCACAGGTGAAACAAGACATCAGACCGGGTGACGGTCGTTCGCGGGCAAGCCTCGCTCCTACAGGACTGCATTAGGCTGCGGGGCTTGCTCGCGATGACGCTGTTTCAAATGGACAATGCATGTTGGTCCTGGACGTAGTGGTAACGCGGTCGGCTTGCCTGTTGCTCAGGTTTCAGGAAACCCAGCAACGCATTGCGACTGTCTCGGCAGGCGGCTTTGTGTTCCATGTCGAGAAAGTGGCCCGTCGCATCCAGCGTCGTGAACGTGGCGTGTTGCACGTGGTTGGCGAACAATCGCGCGCCATCGGCGGCGGTGTATTCGTCCCATTCGCCGTTCATGAACAGCACCGGCACGTTGATTTTCTCTGCCGCCTTGAAGAAGCACTGGCGGTCGCTGTGCAGCAGGTCGCTGATGTGGAAGTGCATCTGCCCGTATTCATGATCGGCCAGGCTGCTGACGTGACGGTAGTTGAAGCGCTTGAACAGGGTCGGCAGGTGTTTGCCGATGGTGCTGTTCACCAGGTTGCCGACCCGGTCACCGTCACGGCTGCCGAGGTAGTCGACGCCGCGCTCGAGGTAGTCGAGCATGTGCGCGTTGATCTCCGGGGAGAACGAGCTGATCACGGCTTTTTCGATCCGTCGCGGTTGTTGGGCGAGGGCGACCAGGGTCGCGGCGCCACCCCAGGAAAACGACAGCACGTGTTCGGCGGCGAAGTGGTCGATCAGCTCCAGGAGGATCTGCCCTTCGACTTCCTTGGTCAGCAATTTTTCATGCAGGTTGTGGGCTTTTGACTTGCCCGCGTAGGGCTGGTCGTAGCAGACCACATTGAACTGCGGGTGGAGGTTTTTCACGGTTTGTGCAAACGACGCAGTCGTGGCCATCGAGCCGTTGACCAAGATAATGGTCTTCTCTGCGGCGTCTGCGCGATAGAACTCCGTGTAAACCCGATACTGACCTTGTATATCCAGCACAGCGATTTCTGGCCTCATGTCATAAGACTCCTGGCAAGCGGGTATGCGCGCAAATGAGATTGCACGAGCTTTGTGACAGGTAGGCATATGCCTGGAATTTGAAGGCCCATGTCGATCCATTGCAGTCCGGTCGACGGGTGTTGTTATTGGCGGGCAGTCTGCCGGTCTGAGGCGGAACCTTGAGGTTCTCTAACCGACAAAAAGTTTCTTAGACGTATGTTGTGACTCGTCAGTCACATTTCGGCTGACGACCTGATTCAAGCAGGGGAGTTGGCATCGCGCAAGTGCCATTCGTAAATTGTTCGACAACTTCTGCTGAGCGGTAGGCTGCTTAGATCAATCCGATCTCTTCATCGCTCAAAGGGCGGTATTCGCCCGGTTTCAACGTGCTGTCGAGCACCAGCGGCCCCATGCGTTCGCGGTGCAGGCGCAGCACTTTGTTGTCGAAGTGGCCGAACATCCGCTTCACCTGGTGATAACGACCTTCGACGATGCTCAGCCGCGCTGACTTCGGCCCGAGCAGCGCCAGCTCGGCCGGCAGCGTGGTGAGGTCTTCGAAGGCGAAGTACAGGCCTTCGCTGAATTTCAAAGCATATTCCGGGCCGATGTCCTGCTCGGTCTCGACGTAGTAGACCTTGGGCAATTTGGTCTGCGGCTGGGTCAGGCGTCGTGACCAGCTGCCGTCGTTGGTGATCAGCATCAGGCCGGTGGTGTTGAAATCCAGGCGGCCGGCGATGTGCAGGTCTTCCTTGTCCGGCTCGTCGAACAGATCGAGCACCGTGGGGTGCTCCGGGTCGCGGGTGGCGCTGACGCAACCGGGGGGCTTGTGCAGCATGAAGTAGCGGGCGGGTTTGCCGAGTTGCAGCACTTCTTGATCGACTTCGACGCGGCTGAACTCCAGCACCTCGGTGTGAGGGTCGCTGACGATTTTTCCGTCGACCCGCACGCGCTTTTCCACCAGCAACAGGCGAACCTGCTTACGGTTGAAGCGGGGCAGGTTGCTGAGGAAACGGTCAACACGCATGACAAAACATCGGAAGGAAACGGGCCGCGCATCTTACGTGATCGGCCACAAGGATGCTTACAACTGCGCCTCGACCTGCGCGCAGCGCGGGCACAGGCAGGATTTGTCGCGCAGTTCGGGCGGCAGTGCTTCGAGCACCGCCGGGTCGATGCTGACGCCGTAGCACCAGCAGGCCCGATCGGCGGTTCGCGGGTCGGCCAGGGTGCAGTCGTTGGAGGCGCCGCAGGCCGGACAGAATTCAGGCTTGTTCATGTAGGACTATGCATAACTGGTGTGAGGCATTTCCGCGCAGGTACGGTTACGGCCGGATTGCTTGGCCCGATACATCGCATGATCGGCGCGGGAGAGCAGGGTGTGCAAGGTGTCATCCGGTTGCAGCGTGGTCAAGCCAATGCTGACCGTCAGCTGCAAGGTGTGACCGTTGTAGGCATAAAGCTGTTCTTCGACATGCTGGCGAATTTTCTCGGCAATCATCAGACCGGTCTCACCGTCCGTGTCCTTGAGCAGCACGATGAATTCCTCACCGCCCCAACGGCAGACGATGTCGGAATGGCGCAGGCAACTCTCCAGATCCCTTGCGAAGCCGATCAGCACCTGATCGCCGGCGAGGTGACCGTAGGTGTCGTTCAAGGCCTTGAAGTGGTCCAGATCCAGCAGCAGCGCAGTCAGCGGTTTCGGTTCGCGTTGGGCTTCATGCATGGCTTGTGCGGCCAGCAGATCGAAGCCGCGACGGTTCGGCAGTTCGGTCAGGCTGTCGAGGGTCGCCTGCGCCTGGATCTTGCCCTGATAACGCTTGATCACCCGATTGAGCAGGGCCAGCACAATCAGAGTCACGAGCAGGCAAATCAGCAGGTTGAGGTACAGCGACTGGCGGATTTCGCTGAGGGCGCCGTCTTCGCGTTTGTCGACGAACAGGTACCAGTTCAGTTCCGGAATGAAGCGCACGTTGAGGAAATGGCCCTGGCCCTGGACGGAATATTCGTAGCTGCCGCTGTGGGGCTTGGGCAGCTGGTTGACCAGGCCTTTCATGCTTTCCAGGTCGTTGAGTTTCTGGCCGATATGCGCGCCCTGTGGGCCACCCTCGGCACCGGTAAGCACCAATCGACCGAAGCTGTCGACGAAATACACACTGCGTTGATAGCGCTGTTGATACTTGTCGATCAACTTGATCACCGCATCGACGGTCAGACCAACGCCTGCCGCGCCGATGAAACGGTTGTTGTAGTCGTAGACCTTGTAGTTGATGAAGAACGTCAGGTTGTCCTTGTTGGCCAGGTCAGGGTCGACGTTGATCTCGTAAGGGGCAGCCATGTCTCGCACGCGAAAATACCAGGCATCGCGCGGCTCAGTGACCTTGACCTGCTTGAGCACGCCTTTGGCGTGGTAGTAGGTGAGCGTGCCGTTGGAGACGAAAAATGCGGTGTAGGCGCCGTAGTGGGTCATGACCTCGTTGAGGTAGCGGGTCATCTGGTCGGGGTCGTGTTCGCCGTTGACCACCCAATCACGCATGAAGGTGTCGCGGGACATCATCGAGGAAATCAGGATCGGTCTGACGAGATCTTTCTGGATTTCCGAGTAGACCGTGTCCGAAGTCAGCGGCAGCTCGGTGTTGACGATGTTGTCGCGGATCGAGGCGCGCGAGGCGTAGTAGCTGAGAAATGACGTGGCGAGAAAACCTGCGCCCAGCAGCGCGATCAGCGTGAGGACCAGCGAACGTTGCGAATACAGCGGCGAGTGAAGCAGCATGGCGATTCCGTTGGCAGTGACCCGTTGGGGAGCATTCTAGTGGCACTGCGGGGAAATAACTGCGGGAATTGCAGGGTGAATCGGCGAGGGTCAGGTGCGGTGGCGTCCGGACTGACGCCTTCGCGGGCAAGCCTCGCTCCTACTGGTTTACGCAATCCCCCCGTAGGAGCGAGGCTTGCCCGCGAATCGAAAGATCACCTCGAATCTGTCAGGTACGCACGCCATCCGCCCAAATGACTGATATCCACCGCACCCTCCAACCCATACGCCTCACAGATAAATCCACTCTCCCAACGCCCATCCGCCAGTTGCACCTTGCCCAACCCCAGCGGCGCCGGAATCCCGGTCAAAAACGACCCCAACTCACTGCTCGGCAAGTCCCAGACCTCCACCGCAATCGCTACGCCGCCATCCTTCACCCGCACCATCCCCGGACGAAACGGCGGGCCACCGGCCAATGCATACAGTTGATAGTCCGGCGAGCTGAAGGTCGTCTCGACCAACGTCGCACCGCGCCGCTTCAACTGCCAGTTCAGCGCCAACCCATCCAGATGCGCGCCACACACCACCAGCCGCGCACGATCGTTGCGCGCGACCGTTGCGGGCGCAGGAGAACGACGCTGAAACGCATCCGCCACACTCAACAAATACTGATCGGTAAACGCCCGGCCAAACACCGTCACGCCCCACGGCAAACCATTGCCCATGAACCCGCTCGGCACCGCGACGGCGGCGTAGTCCAGCAGGTTCATGAAGTTGGTGTAGTAACCCAGTTCCGAATTGCGCAGCACCGGCTCAGCCTCAAGCTCCGCCAGTGTGACGGGACGGCCGATGGTCGGCGTGACCACGCAATCGAGTCCTTCCAGCGCTTTGTCGCATAGCGCTTTCAAGGCTTGCAGCCGATATTGGGCGCGGAAGGTTTGCACACCGTTCACCGCTGGCGCCTTGGCCAGCACCGCTCGAATCACCGGCAATACCGCATGAGGATTTTGCTCCATCAACTCGCCGGCGACGCTGTAGCGCTCCGCCACCCACGGGCCTTCATACAGCAGGCGCGCCGCTTCAAGGAAGGGCGACAAATCCAGTTCCACGGCTTCACCGCCCAACGCCTTGAGCCGGTCGATGGCATCGCCGAACAACAGCGGACCTTCAGGGCAACCGAAGAACTCCAGGTCCTGCGCACGCGGTACGCCGAAGCGAAAGGGGCGCGGTGTGCCGAACGCCGAGCCGTCATTCCACAGCGGATTACGGCGGCTGTATTCGTCCCGTGGATCGAGATGCGCGGTGAGCGCCAGCAATTGACTGGCTTCCCGAGCCGTCGCGGTGAAGGTCGTGACGCAATCGAGCGTACGACACGCCGGCACCACGCCCGCCGTGGAGATCAACCCTTTGGTGGCTTTCATCCCCACCAGATTGTTTAACCCCGCCGGCACTCGCCCCGAGCCCGCCGTGTCCGTGCCCAACGAAAAACTCGCCACGCCCAGCGCCACCGCCAGCGAAGAACCGGCGCTGGAACCGCCCGACGGATACTCCGACAACACGCTGTTCGGGCACGCGCCATACGGCGAGCGGCTGCCATTGAGGCCGGTGGCGAACTGGTCGAGGTTGGTCTTGCCCAGCGGAATTGCGCCCAGCGCCAGCAATTGCTCGACGATGGTCGCCGACTGCTGCGGCACATAGGCAAATGCCGGGCACGCTGCCGTGGTCGGAATGCCCGCCAGATCGATGTTGTCCTTGATCGCGAACGGCACGCCGTACAGCGGCAGGCTGTCGATATCGCGGCCGTCGAGCGCGGCGAGGTACGGCTCCAGTTCTTCAATGCTGAGCAAATGAATGAACAGGTGATAGTCCGGGTTCAGGGCGGCGGCTTTATCGCGCAGGTTCAGCAGCAGTTGTCGCGGTGTGATGCTGGCGTCGCGGTAGGCGCTGCGCAGGGTGTCTAGTTGCAGATTGATGGTCATGAAGTGAGTCCTTTGCAAAATGGGTTCAGTCGAGTTCCAGCACCACGACGCGCTGTCCGGCGCGCACGGCCGAACCGGGTTGCACGCGGATTTCGCGCACCACGCCGGCCATCGGTGCGAGCAGCGGGATTTCCATCTTCATCGACTCCAGAATCACCAGCACATCACCGGCGGCGACGCGGCTGCCGGTCTCCACCTGGACCTGCCAGAGGTTGCCGGCGATGTGGCTGTCGACACTCATTTCGCCACTGGCCAACGGTGCGTCTTCGGTCGTTTCCGGGGCCGCTTCTTCACTGTCGAAATGCGCCTGGCCGCTGGCGATCCAACGCTCGCGCTCGGCGTTGAACGCGCCTTTCTGTTGATCCCGAAAAGCTGCAATGCTCGAGGCTTCTTTGCTCAGGAACGCCTGGTAATCCGCGAGGTTCAACTGGCTGTGCTCGATGTTCAAATCGAAGCGCCCGAGGGGGAAATCCCGGCGGATGCGCAGCAGTTCATCGGCGCTCACCGGGTAGAAACGGATCTGGTCGAAGAAGCGCAGCAACCACGGTTTGCCATCGAACGCGGCGACTTCGCGGTAGCGGTTCCACATCTGCAACGTGCGACCGACGAACTGATAACCGCCGGGGCCTTCCATGCCGTACACGCACATGTACGCGCCGCCGATGCCCACCGAGTTTTCCGCAGTCCAGGTGCGGGCCGGGTTGTATTTGGTGGTCACCAGACGATGGCGCGGGTCGAGCGGGGTGGCGACCGGCGCACCGAGGTAGACGTCGCCCAGCCCCATCACCAGATAGCTGGCGTCGAACACTGTGCGCTGTACTTCGTCGAGGTTCGGCAGGTCGTTGATGCGGCGGATGAACTCCAGATTGCTCGGGCACCACGGTGCGTCCTTGCGCACGGTGGTCATGTATTTCTCGATCGCCAATTGGCAGGCCGGATCGTCCCAGGACAGCGGCAGATGGACGATGCGCGAGGGCACTTGCAGGTCCTTGGCAGCGCACACCGCGTCCCATTCACCGGCGACGATGCCGAGCAGATCGGCCAGCGGCAGTTGTTCGGGTTGGTAGTGCACTTGCAGCGAGCGGATGCCAGGTGTGAGGTCGATCACGCCGTGCAGGTGTTTGCTTTCCAGGGCTTGCATGAGGGCGTGGGCGCGGAAGCGCAGGACCAGGTCCAGTTCTGGTGCGCCGATCTCAAGCAAGAGGTGCGTATCCCCCGACAGTCGCGCAACCAACCGCGTATCGTCCTGACCCAAATCCAAAACCACAGGCGATACAACCCCCTGTAGGAGCCGGCTTGCTGGCGATGAAGTTGACGCGGTGTCTGTTAGGGCCCCATCGCCAGCAAGCCGGCTCCTACAGGGGGTATTCCATTTCAGGGCGAGGTCGCGGGCGGTTTTGATATCGACTGGCTGGAACTGCACTTTGTCCCCGGCCTTGAGCTGGCCGAGTTGCCAAAGATCCGCCTCGATCACCGTCACCGGGCACACAAATCCGCCGAGGCTCGGGCCGTCCGGCCCCAGAATCACCGGCATGTCCCCGGTGAAGTCCACGGCGCCAATGGCATACGGATTGTCGTGGATATTCGACGGGTGCAGCCCCGCCTCACCGCCGTCAGCCCGCACCCATTCCGGCTTCGGCCCGATCAGGCGCACGCCGGTGCGGCTGGAGTTGAAATGCACTTCCCACTGAGTCTCGAAAAACGTGCCGATGTAGTTTTCGGTGAAATATTCCGGTGCGCCATGGGGGCCGTAAATCACCCGGATTTGCCGCACGGCAGGCAGCTCAGCGATTGCAGGCAGTTGCTCACCGACGCTGTGATGGGTCAATGCCGGCACATGCAACACATCGCCGGCCCGTAATGCGCGACCACCATGGCCGCCAAACTGTCCGAGGGTGAAGGTGCTTTTGCTGCCCAGATAATCGGGCACCTGCAGCCCGCCGCGCACACACAGATAGCTGCGGGCGCCTGCGCCGGCAATCGTGCCGAGACTCAACGTAGTGCCTGCCGGAACCAGCAGCGCCGTGTTCATCGCCACGGTTTCGCCGTTCAACGTCAGCGGAATCACTGCTCCGGTGACCGCCACCACCGCGTCGCAATTGAAACGCAGCAACGGCCCGCTCATGGTGATTTCCAGCGCGGCGGCGCCTTCTTCGTTACCCAGCAAAAGGTTGCCCAATCGCAATGCGCGACTGTCCATCGGCCCTGACGGCGGCACGCCTACGGCCCAATAACCGAGTCGCCCCGGATAGTCTTGAACGCTGGTCTGCGTACCGGCGCTGAGCACTTCAAAAGTGTTGGCCTGATACACCAGGCCTTCGAGGCAGCGGGTCCACGGTTGGCCGCTGGTGAACGGCGCGTCGAGCAAAATCTGCCGCAGGTAATCGCGGTTGGTTTCCACGCCGTAGAGCTGGCTGTCGCCCAGTGCTTGATGCAAATCCGCACGCGCTTGTTCGCGGGTCGGCGCCCAGCAGATGACCTTGGCGATCATCGGGTCGAAGTACGGCGGTATCTCGCAACCGGCCTCGACCCAGGTGTCGATCCGCAGCTGTTTGCCGTCGGCGGTGGGGAAGTTCACAGCCGTCAGCAAACCTGGGCTCGGCTGAAAATCGCGCCCCGGATCTTCCGCATAAAGCCGCGCCTGAATCGCATGCCCCTCGGCTTTCAAACCTTGGCTCAACACGCTCAGCGGCGGCAAATCACCCGCCGCCAGCTCCACCATCCAGCGCACCAGATCCACGCCCCACACCTGTTCGGTGACGCCGTGCTCTACCTGCAAACGGGTGTTCACTTCCAGAAAGTAGAAGCGCTGGTCTGCACTGTCGAACACAAATTCCACGGTGCCGGCGCTGCGGTAGTTCACCGCTTTTGCCAGTTTGATCGCCGCCGCGCACAGTTCATCGGCCATGCCGTCGGGCAGGTTCGGCGCCGGGGTTTCTTCGAGGACTTTCTGGTTGCGCCGTTGTACCGAACAGTCGCGCACGCCGAGGGCGATCACTTCACCGCGACCGTCGCCGAACACTTGAACTTCCAGGTGTCGGGCGCGTTGGATGTACTTCTCGATGAACACGCCGGCATCGCTGAAATTGTTTTGGCCGAGGCGTTTTACGGCTTCGAAGGATTCACTCAACTCGTCAGCACTGCGACACACGCGCATGCCGATGCCACCGCCGCCAGCAGTGCTTTTGAGCATTACCGGATAGCCGACCTGATCGCCGGCGATCAATGCCGCGTCGAGGCTGTCGAGCAACTCGGTGCCTTCGAGCATCGGCACGCCGTGTTGCTTGGCCAGGGCGCGCGCGGTGTGTTTGAGGCCGAACACGCGCAACTGTTCTGGCGTTGGGCCAATGAACGCGATATCGGCCGCTTCGCAGGCTTCGGCGAACGCGGCGTTTTCCGAGAGGAAACCGTAGCCAGGATGGATCGCCGTGGCGCCAGTGGCTTTGGCGATGGCGAGGATTTTATCGACCGCCAGATAGGTGCCGGCGGCCGCGCCTTCACCGAGGCTGTGGGCTTCATCGGCATGCAGGATGTGCAGGCTCGCGGCATCGGCTTCGGAGTAAACGGCGACACCTTTGACGTGCAGTTCACGCAAGGTGCGCAGGACGCGGCAGGCAATGGCGCCACGGTTGGCAATCAGGACTTTTTCGAACATGGCATAACCCCTGGAGGGGATGCGGGCCGTCCCGCAGTTTTTCGTTGGGCGCCGGGGTCGTCCCCGGCGGAAAAATCATTTACCTCAAACCACCACCGGACCCTTGTGGGAGCGGGCTTGCTCGCGAAGGCGGTGTATCAGACACATTCATATCGACTGACACACCGCCTTCGCGAGCAAGCCCGCTCCCACAGGGTTTAGTGGTGTTCTTGAGGTTTGAGGCACTGCCCGGAACGGGCCTGGCACAGGGCAAACAACCAGCGACGCAGACGGTTCAGTTTCAGTTCCATACCAGCAGCTCCGCAGGCGTAGGGTTGTAGGCATTGCACGGATTATTCAGTTGCGGACAATTGGAAATCAGCACGATCACGTCCATCTCCGCTCGCAAATCCACGTACTTGCCCGGCGCCGAAATACCGTCCTCAAACGTCAGCCCGCCATCCGCCGTGACCGGCACGTTCATGAAGAAGTTGATGTTCGGCCCGATGTCGCCCTTGCCCAGTCGCCCGTCGTGGACGCAGGCGCGCAGGTAGTTGTCGCGGCAGCTGTGCATGTAGCGTTTTTCCAGGGCGTAGCGCACGGTGTTGCTCTCTTGCGCGCAGGCACCGCCCAGGGTGTCGTGGCGTCCGCAGGTGTCGGCGACGATGGTCAGCATCGGTTTGCCGAGGTTGGAATAGAGCACGCTGCCGGTGCTCAGGTAGACGCTGTTCTGCCGGCGCAAGGTGCGTTGCACGTCGTAGCGTTCTTTCGGGTTGGCGACGCTGTAGAACAACGTATCAACCGCCTGATTGCCTTCCAGGTCGAGGATGCGCAGGGTCTGGCCGGCCTTGACCTCCATCAGCCACGGTTCGCCGGCGGGAATGGTGGCGCGGTAGACCGCTGTTTCTGGATGCTTTTGAGCGGTAGCGATTGCGAGTGACATGGCAGCGATCCTCAGGCGAACAGGCGGTCGGTGTTGATGAAGCCGCGCTCGTTTTCCGGGCGCGAGGTGCGGCAGTGTTCGGCGACACTGGCGTCGGCGTTCATCCAGCTCAGCTTCAACGGTTTTGGTGCGTATTCCGGCGACGGGTCCATCGGATGTTGCAGGGCGGTGAGCACCACCAGCGTGTCCATCGGCGCGTACAACTCGATGTAGTCGCCGGCCCTGGAGTTGCCTTCAACGAAGTGGAAACGCCCGGCTTCATCGACGTTCACGCGGCTGAACAGGTTGAGGGTCATCAGCAAGTCCGACAGGCCCAAACCCCATTTGCCGAGTTCCACCAACAGGTTGTCGGTGCCGTTGCGGAAGAAGCCGTTGCGCAGTTCCTGATAGCGGCCTGCGCCGTATTTTTCCGCGACTTCTTCAGCGCACAGCACGCCGCCGAGGCTGTCGCTCCAGCCGCAGGTGTCGGCGGTGATTGCCGCCAGCACGCGGCCCATGTCCGAGTACAAACAATGGCCCGTGGTGAGCTTGGCGGTGTGTTGGCATTTGAGGCTGTCGGGCAGGTTCAGGCGTTCGGTTTTTTCGTTGGCGTTGAGCAGCGTCAGGCTGACGTTGGCGCCACCGCGCAGGTCGGTCAGGCGCAGCAATTGGCCGCGTTTCAATACGAAGGAGCGATGGCCGCCGCCGGGGAGCATTTCCTCGGCGAAGGGTGGGAACAGTTGGGTCGAATCAGTCATGTGCAAAATCCTCTTAAGCGGTGCGAAGCGCGCCTGCCAGTGTTTCCGGCAAGGCATCGACGGCGGCGCGCGTGGCGCGGCGGTCGCTGTTCAAAGGGATGTCGTAAGTGATGCGCGCGCCATAGGCGCCGGGGGCGTGCGGGTCGACGCGAACCTTGTCGAATACAAGCAATCGCGTGCCGAGGCTGAAACCTTCGGACAGGTCGTGGGTGACCATGAACACCGTCAGTTGCGTCTCGCGCCACAGCTCCAGCAGCAAGGCGTGCATGTCTTTGCGGATGCCCGGATCGAGCGCGCCGAACGGTTCGTCGAGCAGCAACACGCGGGGTTTCATGATCAGCGCCTGGGCGATGGCCAACCGTTGCTGCATGCCGCCGGACAGCTGCGCCGGGTACTTGTCCAGCGAGTGGCCGAGGCCGACCTTTTGCAGCAGCACCGAGGCCTGTTCGCGGGCGTCTTTTTTGGCGCTGCCGAACAGGCGCCCAAGTAGCGGCGAACGCGGCAGTTCGAGGCCGAGGGCGACGTTGTCCAGCACCGTCAGGTGCGGGAACACCGAGTAGCGCTGGAACACCACGCCACGGCTCGAATCCGGTTCGCCGGCCAGCAGTTGACCGTCCAGCAGAATCTCGCCGCGACTGGCGCGTTCCTGGCCGAGCAACAGGCGCAGGAAGGTCGATTTGCCGCAGCCCGACGCGCCGACCAGGGTGCAGAACTCACCCTCGTTGACGTTCAGGTTCAAGCCTTCGAGCACCACTTGATCGGCGTATTGTTGCCAGACGTTTTTTACCGTGATGAAGCTCATGCGCGGGCTCCTTCATACCAAGGGAACGCACGTTGAGTCAGGCGCTTGAGGCCCCAATCCATCAGCCAGGCGAGCAGGGTGATCCACACCACGTACGGCAGGATCACGTCCATCGCCAGGTAACGGCGCACCAGGAAAATCCGGTAGCCGAGGCCGTCGGTGGAAGCGATGGCTTCGGCGGCGATCAGGAACAACCACGCCGAACCCAGCATCAGCCGCAACGAGATCAGCAGGCGCGGCAACAATTGCGGGAGCACCACGCGCAGCATCAGCGTCCAGGTCGAGGCACCGAGGGTCTGGGCCTTGATCAGCAACTCGACCGGTATTTCCCGGGCGCGCTGTTCCAGATCCCGCGCCAGACACGGGGTGATGCCGATGACGATCAGCATCACTTTCGATAACTCCCCCAGTCCAAAGACGATGAACAGAATCGGCAGGATCGCCAGCGGCGGCACCATCGACAGCACCGTCAGCAACGGCGACAACGGCGCGCCGAACAGTGGCAACGTGCCGGCGGCGATGCCCAGGCACAGCCCGGCCAACGCGCTGATGCCCAGACCGATGGCCAGGCGCCGCAGGCTGGACGCGGTGTCTTGCCACAGCACGTATTCACCGGTACGGCTGTCGGCGGTGAACGCCAGGCGCTTCACCGCGTCGGTCATTTGCACGGCGCTCGGCAACAGCTTGTCGTTAGGGTTGTCCAGCAGCCGTTCGGCCGAGCCCATGAAGTAGGCGAACAGCACCAGGGCGAACGGCAGGATCACCAACAACAGGCGACTCGGGCGATCCGGGTGGCGATTGATCAGGCGCATGGCCAGGTCCTCTTGTTACAGCTTGGCGTCGGCAGCCATCTGCACGTAACTCGGATCGAAGCGAAGCTTGAGGTTGCCCTTGTCGCCGCTGGTCACGCCGTTGGCGAAGGCCATGCCGACCGCGCTGGTGTCCTTGGCGCCTTCACCGAGCAAGCCGTGCTGGAAGGAAAACTCCGCGACCTTGCGCATGGTTTCCGGCAGTTGCTTGCTGGTAGAGAACGCCAGGGCTTCTTGCGGTGTGGCGAACAATTTGGTGGTGTCGAGTTGCGCCTGGAAACCCGCGAGGTCAGTGCCCGAGGCCTTGGCCATGTGTTCGAGCGCAGCCTTGCTGGCGGCGTTTTTCGCGTTCATCAACTCGACCACTTCGAACCAGGCGCCGGTCAGTGCCTTGCCCAGAGCGGGGTTGTCTTTGAGGGTGGCGCTGTTGACCACCATCATGTCCATGATCTCGCCGGGGATCTGGCTGGAATTGAACACTTCGGTCACGCCCGGCTTGGCCTTGATGTCCGAGAGCATCGGGTTCCAGGTGGTGACGGCGTTGACCTGCTCCGTGTTGAAAGCGGCGGAGATGTCGGCGTCGGAGGTGTTGACCACTTTCAGGTCTTTCTCGGTGAGGTCCACCGAATCCAGGGCCCGCGCCAGCAGGTAATGGGACACCGAGAGCTCGACCAGATTGACGTCCATGCCCTTGAGGTCGGCGACTTTCTTGCCGTCGCCCTTGAGCACGATGCCGTCGTTGCCGTTGGAGAAATCGCTGACGATCAGCGCGGTGCTGTCGACGCCACCGGCCGCCGGAATGGTCAGCGCGTCCATGTTGGTCATGGTGCAGCCGTCGAACTGGCCGGCGGTGTATTGGTTGATGGATTCGACGTAGTCGTTGAGCTGCACCACATCAATCTTGATGCCGTACTTCTTCGCCCATTTGTCGACGATGCCTTGGCTGCCGGCGTATTCCCAGGGCATCCAGCCGGCGTAAATGGTCCAGCAGACGCTGAAGTGGTCTTTTGGCGCGGCCTGGGACGAGACGCTCACGATGGCTGCGAAGGCAGCGGCGAGGAGGGCGGGTAAACGAAGTCGGGACATGGTGGTTCTCCAGTTGATCAAGGGCGGGCAGGAGTCAACGCGGCACCGCGAACGGTGGCTTGTCTCCCGGGCTTTTGTCCCGCCGTGTAACCTCAACTGGAGGTCGCCAACTCTCGGACCAGTCACTCGCCTTAGCGAGCCGGAACCCTAGTCAGCCATTGCAAATTGTGGTGCCGCGAACCTGTGATGACTCCTGCACGGGTTTGCTAAAGCGAGAGCCGTGCCAAGTCGCTCGAAGCGCTCTGGGCCGGGGGATTGCCATTTTTCGGGAGGGCGCAAGGGCCGTTCGCTGCTTTGTGATGGTGCGCCCGTGCACTGAGATGCAGCGTGGCTGGCCGCTGATCCGAAGGTCAGGCGTCGTCTGGCACTCGCCGTCGCATTGCCAGTCAAAACAGGTGTCAGCCGGCTGTATCGGCTGTGGTCTTTCAGGAGGCCGCCATGTTTCGTCGACTGTTACTGGGCGTTGTGCTCGGTGTCGGGTTGTCCGGCTGCTACTACTACGCCGGCACCTACGACGTGTATTCCACGCCTTATTACTACCCCGGCTATGCGCCGTATTCCTACTATTACGGCCCGCGTTATTACTATGGTCCGCGCTTTTACGGTGGCTATCGCTACTACTATTGGGGCGGGCATCACCCACGTTATTACGGCGGTGGATACCATGGGCGGCACCATTAATCAGCGGGTGAATAGATGAAAAACCTTTCATCGGCTAGATGTTTCAACTTGTTTCAAGGGCGCACCGGATGTCGAAAACGATGTCTGATCTTTCGACAGTCATCGAATAATTGACTGTCGCTCGCCAGCGTCGCTGGTGTGGCTCACTCGCGGTCCAGGAGGCCGCCATGCTCCTTCAAAAAATGCTCCGTCGAATTCTTCTGACAGCTGTAGTGGGATTGTCACTCGGTGCGTGCGTGCCCTATGCCGATGGAGGAGGCAGCTACTACAGTTCCGAGGTTTACACGTCCCCCGCGCCGTACTACTCAGATGGCGGCGGTTACTACTCCAGTGGCGGTTACTACACCTCGCCGCGCCGGTATTACTCACCACCGGCCCGCTATTATCAGCCAACGCCGCGGTACTACCACCAGCCGCGGGTGTATCAACCGGCACCGCGTTATTACCAGCCTTCGCCACGAAGCGATTACCGGGCGCATCAGGGGCGCGGTTGGGACGGCAATGGCCGGGGCGGCTGGGATGGCCGTAACCGTGGCAATTGGAACAATGATTACCGTGGTGGCGGACGCAATCACGGCGGACGAGGTGACCACTACGGTCGCGGCGATCACTCTGGCCGAGGCAGCCACCGATAACATGAGTTGAATGCAATACCTGTGGG
>NZ_CATKQM010000049.1:0-27700 GCF_949768225.1 Pseudomonas sp. IT-P44
GTTCACTGCCCGTTTTTGACCTTGCTCCAGATCCGCGTGCGCACGCGTTCGGTAGCCGGCGGCAGCGGCTGGAGGGTGAATAACGTGGCCAAGGCTTGCGCGGACGGGTACACCGCCGGGTTATTGCGAGTCGCTTCGGCCACCAGCGACGTGGCGCTACGGTTGCCGTTGGGGTAGTTGAGGTGATCACTGACCGGGGCAATCACTTCAGGGCGCATCAGGTAGTCGATGAAGGCCAGACCCTGCTGCGGGTGCGGTGCGTCCTTGAGCAACACGAGGGTGTCGAACCACACCGGCGCGCCTTCCTTCGGCAGGTTGTAGGCGATCTTCACGCCGTTGTTGGCTTGCTCGGCGTTGGTCTTGGCTTCCAGCATCGCGCCGGACCAACCCACCGCGACGCAGATGTTGCCGTTGGCCAGGTCGCTGATGAATTTCGACGAGTTGAAATAGGCGATGTGCGGACGCAGTTTGAGCAGCAGCGCTTCGGCCTTCTTGTAGTCCTCGGGATTGGTACTGTTGGGCGGCAGGCCGAGGTAGTGCAGGGCGACCGGCAGCATCTCCGACGGCGAGTCGAGCATGGCCACGCCGCACTGGCCGAGCTTGGCCAGGTTGGCTTCGTTGAACACCAGCTCCCAGGAGTCCACCGGTGCCTTGTCGCCCAGCGCGGCGCGGACTTTATCGACGTTGTAGCCAATGCCGTTGGTGCCCCACAGGTACGGCACGGCGTACTGATTGCCCGGATCGTTGTTGGCCAGTTTCGCCAGCAGGTCAGCATCCATGTTTTTGAAGTCAGGCATCTGCGCGTGGGGCAATGGTGCCAGGGCGCCGGCCTTGATCAGGGTCGGCAGGCTGAAGTTGCTGGCCACCACCACGTCGTAACCGCTGCGGCTGGTGAGCAGTTTGCCTTCCAGCACTTCGGCGCTGTCGAAAGTGTCGTAAACCGGCTCGATCCCGGTGTCGCGCTTGAAGTCGTGCAGGGTGTTGGGTCCGATGTAGTCGTACCAGTTGTAAACGTGAACCGTCGGGCTTTCGGCAGCCAACGCCGACAGCGAAACGCACAAACAGGCGCTCAACCCGAGATTGATCTGTTGAAGGCGACGACTCATGATGCGGCACTCCTGGCCTGCTGCAGGCCGGTGATGAACAGGTGCTTGCAGCGTATCGGCAGGCCGGGGACTCACCCATTCCCATCATGGGTTACTCGAAAGGGGTAGAGCGTGGACGCGTTGCTGAAAGAGTTGCCGGTGCACCAGGGCCTGGCGCGGGTGTTTGGCGCGTTGGGCCGGGACGGTTTCTGGCGCGCACTGGTCGACACGCTGCGGTTGCTGGTGCCGCTGGACAACGCATTGGTTGCGGTGTTGCGGCCGGGGCGAGTGCCGCGCCTGCTGATCGATTTCGACGCCAAGGGCAGCGCCGACGAGCATGAGGAACTGGCCGGTTACAGCGCCGGCATGTACCTGCTCGATCCGTTTTATCAGGCCGCGTGTGCAGGCATTGCCGATGGCTTGCACAGCCTAGAGTCGCTGGCGCCAGACCAGTTTCAGCAAAGCGAGTACTACCTGAGTTACTTCCGCTCGGTGGTGGGCGACGACGAGTTGCAGTTCATGATCAACGTCGAAGATTCCGTGCTCGGTTTGTCACTCGGCCGTTCGACGCGTTTTACCCTGGAAGAGCAGGGCCGTCTGCTTTGTGTGCGTGACTGGGTGCTGGCGGCGATGCGCCGTCACCTGCAATTGATGCCGCCAGAAGGCCCGGTTGCCGAAGCCGTGGCCGGGGATCTGGCGACGTTGCTGGATCGCTTCGACGCACGCCTGACAGTGCGCGAAATCGAAACGGCGCGCCTGATTCTCCAGGGCTTTTCAAGCAAGGCGATTGCCCAGCAATTGGGGATCTCACCGGAAACGGTGAAAGTGCATCGGCGCAACGTCTATCACAAGCTCAACGTGAACGGGCATGGGGAGTTGTTTGCGTTGGTGTTGCAGCCGCGTTGACTGGCAAATCACAGAGATTTATTGCCTGTCAGGCCCCCATCGCGAGCAGGCTCACTCCGACATTGGAACGCGGTCAAATGTGGGAGTGAGCCTGCTCGCGATGGGCGCGGCGCGGTGTTACTGCCTAAACACCAACGCCTTCAACCCGCACTCGACATCCGCATCCGGAAACTCCGGCGGATTCTCCAGCCGTTGCTCGAACCGCAGGCTCGGCGCCTCGCGCATGACGCCATCAATCAGGAAGTCCGCGCCGAACGCCGGGTCGTTCATGCAGGCCAGCACCGTGCCCTGTGGCGTGAGCAACTCCGGCAACCGACGCAGCACGCGCTGGTAATCCTTGGTCAACAGAAAACTGCCTTTCTGGAAGGACGGCGGATCGATGATCACCAGGTCATAAGGGCCTTTACCGATCACTTTGCCCCAGGACTTGAACAGGTCGTGGCCGAGGAAACTCACCTTGCTCATGTCGTGGCCGTTGAGCCGGTGATTGTCGCGGCCACGGTTCAGGGCCGGGCTGGACATGTCCAGGTTGACCACATGTTCGGCACCGCCCTCGATGGCCGCCACGGAAAAACCGCAGGTGTAGGCAAACAGGTTCAACACGCGCTTGCCCTCGGCATTGGCGCGCACCCAATCGCGGCCGTAACGCATGTCGAGGAACAGCCCGGTGTTCTGCTTGCGGCCCAGGTCTACGCGATAACGCAGGCCGCCCTCGGTGATGGTCATGTCATCGATGACGTCCCCGACCAGCCATTCGGTGGTGCTTTGCAGCAGGTAGCGATGTTGCAGCGCCAACGTATGCGCGCCGGATGTCGCCCACGCCGGCGATTGAGTGAGTGCCATCAACCGCTGTTTCAGCGCTTCCAGCTGCGCCGCTTCCGGTTCCTTGAACAATGACACGAGCACCACGCCTTGCAGCCAGTCGACGGTCAATTGCTCCAGCCCCGGCCAGCACCGTCCGCGACCGTGGAACAGTCGGCGGGTTTCTGCGGGTGCCGCGGCCAGGGCGGTCAGCAGATGGTCGTGGAGGGTGGTGAGCGCATCTGAGTTCATCGGGCGGTGTCGGTCATTTGAGGGGGCGGCATTTTAACCACAAATGCACTCCTTGGGCTGACAACCCAATTCCCTGTAGGAGCAGGGGCCTGAGTTATCACGGTTAATTTAACTTTACGTGAGGATTTGGCGATCTGTCGGCTCCCATACTCGGCTCCAACGAATAACAACAACCGCCGGGAGCCGATCATGTCGCCGATTCCTGCTTCATCCCATCCGCGCTGGCTGCGCCTGACCCATTGGCTGAACGCCCTGGCGGTGCTGGTCATGGTCACCAGCGGTTGGCGCATCTACAACGCATCGCCGCTTTACGACTTCAGTTTCCCGAAAGGCATCACGCTGGGCGGCTGGCTCGGCGGGGCGTTGCAATGGCATTTCGCGGCGATGTGGTTCCTCGCCATCAATGGCCTTGTCTACCTGATCATCAACCTCGCCAGCGGTCGTCTCTCTCGACGCTTCTTCCCGGTGTCGCCCAAAGGTGTTCTGCAGGACCTGTGGGCCGCATTGCGCGGGCGACTGGGGCATGCCGACCTGAGTCATTACAACCAGGTGCAACGGCTGGCTTACCTGTTTGTGATGCTCGATATCACGCTGTTGGTGGTCTCCGGGCTGGTGTTGTGGAAGTCAGTCCAGTTTCCGCTGTTGCGTGAATTACTCGGCGGTTACGAAGCCGCGCGGCATGTGCATTTCATCGCGATGGCGCTGTTGGTGGGGTTTGTCGCGGTGCATCTGGTGATGGTCGCGCTCGTTCCCAAAACGCTGCTGGCCATGATTATCGGTCGCAAGGAGCCCGTATGAAAAAGCCCATCGAAGGCCTGGATGAGTCATCCATCCTCAAAGACGCCCGGAAAATCATTGCGCCGCAGATCGAAGACCGCTCGCGCCGTTCGTTCCTGATGCGTGGGCTAACCCTCGGCGGCGTGGCCATGTTGTCGGGCTGCAACCTGACCGACAACGAAAGCGTCGAGACTGCGTTGTCATCCATGTCACGGTTCAACGATCGGGTGCAGGGCTGGCTGTTCAATCCCGATGCACTGGCACCGACCTATCCGGCATCAATGATCACCCGGCCGTTCCCCTTCAACGCGTTTTACGGCATCGACGAGGCACCGACCGTTGAGGAAGAAAGCTATCGGCTGGAAGTCACCGGCCTGGTCGCCGACAAGCGCAGCTGGCGCCTCGAAGAGCTGCGCGCGATGGCGCAGAACGAGCAGATCACCCGGCATATCTGCGTCGAAGGCTGGAGCGCGATCGGGAGCTGGGGCGGCGTGCGGTTCAGCGATTTCCTCAAACGGGTCGGAGCCGACACCGATGCCAAATATGTCGGTTTCAAATGCGCCGACGATTACTACACCAGCATCGATATGGCCACCGCGCTGCACTCGCAGACCTTGCTGGCGCTGACCTATGACGGCGCGGTGCTGCCGCGCGAATACGGCTTCCCGATGAAGCTGCGCATGCCCACCAAGCTCGGCTACAAGAACCCCAAACACATTCAGGCGATTTTCGTCAGCAACACCTACAGCGGCGGCTACTGGGAAGACCAGGGCTACAACTGGTTCGGTGGCAGCTGACGGTACCCGCCAACTTCACAGCGCGGCTCACGCTGCGTTCAATCGCAACCTGTGCTTCAAGGAGTTTCATCATGAAAAAGTTGACCACCGTCGTATTGTCCATGTGCCTCGCCGTAGGTGCCGCCAGCGTGTTTGCCGCCGAGACGACAACCAGTGATGGCATGAGCAAGGACAGCATGAGCAAAGATTCGATGTCCAAGGACGCTATGAAAAAAGACTCGATGATGAAAAAGGATTCCATGTCCAAGGACACGATGAAAAAAGATGCCATGTCCAAGGACGGGATGAAAAAAGACGAGATGTCCAAGGACGCCATGAAAAAGGACAACATGTCGCAGTAAGCCAAAACAACCCGATCCCCTGTAGGAGCGAGCCTGCTCGCGAAGGCGTCATGTCAGTCAACAGTGATGTTGAATTTTAAGCCGTCTTCGCGAGCAGGCTCGCTCCTACAGGTTTTTGCATTCCAGAAAGGCGCCGATCTGATTTTGCAGGACGCCTGATTTCGTCGACTCCCTGTATCAAAAATGAATTTCCGCCGAGTCCGCTGCTCATACCTGTAGGCAGCGGATTTGAGCCCGCGAATTCATTCGGTAATCAGGGAGTGGCAAAGTCATGTGTCCAGTATCGACGGCGGGCGAGAACCTTCCAGGCGGGTTGATTCTTGTGGTTGAAGATGACCCGCTGATCCTGGAGTTTCTCTGCGAAGTTCTTCAGGAGGAAGGTTTCACCGTCGAACCGAAGATCAGCGCGGATGCTGCGGTGGGTTACCTGGAGCAGCACGCAGACAAGGTGGTACTGCTGCTGACGGACATCACCATGCCCGGCAAACTCAACGGTGCCGATCTGGCCAATCAGTTCGGCGACCGCTGGCCGGGTAAGCCGATCATGATCATGTCCGGCTTCGAAACGCCGCAGACTTCCGGCGTGCGGCATGAGGTGTCGTTCATCAAGAAACCCTGGGCGCTGGGGCAGTTGCTCGATTGCGTGGAAGGTGCGTTGAAGTCGAAGACGGTTGGCTGAAACAACACGCGGCGGACAAGCCAATGCTACATTGCTCGGCAAAACTCGCCCGGCTCTTGCAAAAGGACGCTCATCCTTGTCAGCTCAACCATCGGTTTTCAACAAGCCTTATCGCGCTTTCCTGTTCGATATGGACGGCACCGTCCTCAATTCCATCGCCGCCGCCGAGCGCATCTGGACCGTCTGGGCCTTGCGCCATGGCGTGCATGTGGAGTCTTTTCTGCCGACCATTCACGGCGTCCGGGCCATCGACACCATCAACCGCCAGGCATTGCCAGGTGTCGATGCCGAGGCTGAAGCAGCGTGGATTACCCAAGCGGAAATCGATGATGTCGAGGGAATTGTCGAGGTGCGCAGAGCGGCGGGCTTCCTGACGTCGCTGCCAGCCAGCCAGTGGGCCATCGTGACCTCTGCGCCCAAAGCGCTCGCGCTGCGAAGGATGGCGGCGGCGGGGATTCCCGAGCCTGCGGTGATGGTCACGGCGGAAGACGTCAGCGCCGGCAAACCCGATCCGGCGGGTTATCGATTGGCGGCCAGGCGGTTAGGAGTGGAAGTGACTAATTGCCTGATTTTCGAAGATGCCACGGTCGGCATTCTCGCCGCGCAAGCCGCAGGGGCAGATCTGTTGATCATTACCTCGACTCACGATCATCCGATCGAAACGCCGCATGCAACGATGGTCGATTATGGCTCGGTCACCGTCCAGGTCGACCCCGACGGCCAGGTCCGCCTGCTTCCTTTGTAACAACACCTCCCCTGTAGGAGCCGGCTTGCTGGCGATGGTGTGTCAGCCAAATCAATGTCACTGACACACCATCGCCAGCAAGCCGGCTCCTACAGAGAGAGGTGGTGTTAATAGAGACCGGGAATCAACCGCCAGCTACGGCTGCAATACGCCTCATATTCACTGCCAAACTGCGCCCGCAACAGCGCCTCTTCCGCATGAATGCGGGCAATCAGCGGGATCACCGTCAACGCTGCCAGCAACAGGCCAACGCCCGAACGAAACGCCAGCGCCCAACCCACCGCAATCACCAACATCCCCAAATAGCTGGGGTTGCGCAAACGGCGATAAATCCCCTCTGTCACAAGGCGATGCCCCGGCTGAATCGCCACCAGCCCGCTGAAGCGCTTGCCCAGCACAAACACCGGCCACATGCGCAACGCACCGCCGATGATGAACACCAACGCCCCGAGCCAACGCACGCCTTCGCCGCCGAAGGTCCAGAAGTCGATCCGGTCGGTGTAGGCGGGTAGAAAACCGCTCGCTATCCCGATCACCCCGAAGGCCGGCAGCACCCAGCGATTGGCCCGGTCTTCACGTTCGCCGGAGCTGAGGTTGACCTCGGTGAACAGCGCTGCGACCGTCATCAGCAGCGTCGCCAACACAACCACCACCAGCGCCCCATGAGAGAAAAAAGCGGCCCACCCGCCGAGCCCCCATACGGCGAGCCCGAGGTAGGCGAGGGTGCTGACAATGGCGAAAAACGCCAATCTGGCCGAGATCTTCATAGTCACCCCGCACATTCAACGAATACACCATTCATTGTAGGAGCCGGCTTGCCGGCGATGGCACTCTCAAAATCACCGCCGGCCTCAAGGGCCAATCGCCAGCAAGCTGGCTCCTACAAAATTTGTGTGTGACCGAGGATCGTGAGAGTTGCCCCGAATCCTGTAGGAGCCGGCTTGCCGGCGATGGCGCTCTCAAAATCACCGCCGGCCTCAAGGGCCAATCGCCAGCAAGCCGGCTCCTACAAATGGTGCATATGACGGAGGACACGGGGATTGCCCCTGCCCCTGTAGGAGCCGGCTTGCCGGCGATGGTGCTCTCAAAATCACCGCCGGCCTCAAGGGCCAATCGCCAGCAAGCCGGCTCCTACAAATGGTGCATATGACGGAGGACACGGGGATTGCCCCGGACCCTGTAGGAGCCGGCTTGCCGGCGATGGCGTTCTCAAAATCACCACCTGCCTCAAGGGCCAATCGCCAGCAAGCTGGCTCCTACAAATGGTGCATATGACGGAGGACACGGGGATTGCCCCTGCCCCTGTAGGAGCCGGCTTGCTGGCGATGGCGTTCTCAAAATCACCGCCTGCCTCAAGGGCCAATCGCCGGCAAGCTGGCTCCTACAGGACCTCGGCTCTGGCGTTGCGGCGAATTACTTGCGGCGGTTGGCCGAAGGCTCTGAGGAAGGCTTCACGCATGCGCCGGCGGTCGCTAAAACCGGTTTCGGTGGCGATCTGATCGAGGGTCAACCGACCGCGTTCCAGCATCTGTCGAGCCGCTTCCAGGCGCAGGTTTTCGATGGCTTTGGCTGGCGACTGCCCGGTTTCGGCGCGAAACGCCCGGCTGAACTGGCGCGGGCTGAGGCTCGCCACGTCCGCCAGGTGTTCCACCGACAACGCTTCGGCAAGGTGTTCGCGGGCATAACCGAGCACGGTCTGGATGCGGTCGGATTTCGGCTCCAGTTCCAGCAGCGCCGAGTGCTGGGACTGGCCGCCCGCGCGTCGGTGGTACATCACCAGTTTCTGCGCCACGGCGCGGGCGAGTTCGGCGCCGTGATCCTTTTCAACCATGGCCAGCGCCAGGTCGATACCGGCGGTCATCCCGGCAGACGTCCAGATCGAACCGTCAACCACGTAGATGCGATCCTCTTCCACTTTGATCGACGGAAACCGCGCCTGCAGTTCCCGTGCGTACGCCCAATGCGTGGTCGCCCGACGTCCTTCAAGCAAACCCGCCTGGGCCAACACAAAGGCGCCGGAACAGATCGACGCCGTACGCCGTGCGGTCTTGATGCTGCCGCGCAGGTAATTCAATACCCCCTCGGGCGCCTGCTCGAGAATGGCATCGCCGCCGACCACGATCACCGTGTCGAACACCCGTTCACCAAACGCCTCGGTGCCAACGCTCAAACCACCGGAGGCGCGCAAGGTGCGGCCGTCTTCGGACACCACACTCACCGTATAAAGCGTCTCGCCAGCGCTGAAGTTGGCGTATTCGAACACTGGCATCGCCGCCAGCGCCATGGACTGGAAGCCTTCAAACACCACAAACGCTACGGAAGTCATTGCCGGCTCCTCAAAAGGATATGTCCTGAAAACGTACTTTAAACGTCATTTGAGACAAGCGTCAGTCAATTTATAACTGTTCACACCCGGCGAACACCTCGCCTCACCGTGAAGGAAACTGAACATGGCTCTCTCGTCCAAAGGCACCGCCCTGATCACGGGCGCTTCTTCCGGCATCGGAGCGGTCTACGCCGACCGTCTCGCCCGTCAGGGGTATGACTTGATTCTGGTCGCCCGCAGCCAGGCCAAACTGAACGCCCTGGCCAATCACCTGAGCAACGAAACCGGGCGCGCCGTGGAAGTGGTCGCCGCCGACCTGAAAAACCGGGCCGATCTGCGCCGAGTTGAAGGCATTCTGCGTAACGACGCCAGCATTACTTTGCTGGTCAACAACGCCGGGGTCGGCGCCGTGATGCCGCTGCTGGGCAGCCCGGTGGATGACATGGAAGACATGATCACCCTCAACATCACCGCGCTGATGCGCCTGGCCTACGCGGTTGTGCCAGGCTTCGTCGCCCGTGGCACCGGAACCGTGATCAACATCTCCTCGATCGTCGCAATTGCGCCGGAAATTCTCAACGGCGTGTACGGCGGGACCAAGGCATTTGTGCTGGGCCTGAGCCAATCGCTGCACCACGAATTGGCGGATAAAGGCATCCGTATTCAGGCCGTGCTGCCCGGCGCCACTGCGACTGACTTCTGGAGCGAGGCCGGCAACCCGGTGGAAAACCTGCCGCAGGAGATCGTGATGTCCGCTGAAGACATGGTCGATGCTGCACTGGTGGGGCTTGCGAGCGGGGAAGTGGTGACCATTCCGGGCCTGCACGATGGCGAGCAGTGGGATCGTTACGAAGCCCAGCGCAAAACCCTGTCGGGCTTGTTCGGCAACTCCACGGCGGCACCGCGTTATCGTTGAAACAGCAAGCTCGGGCCAGGGTGATCTAAGCTTGTATAAGGACCGTGCAACACCGGCTGGTTGAAGAACTCGACCCGTCGGTGCGCGCTCGAGGAACCCAACATGCTTCACATCAGAACACCCCTGATCCTGCACCCGGGTTTGTCGACCCCCACTCGGCGGATCTGGCTCAAGCTGGAAAACCTGCAACCCAGCGGCTCGTTCAAACTGCGCGGCATGGGGCTGTTGTGCAGCCAGGCAAAGGCTGAGGGCAAGCGCAAGGTGGTCTGTCCTTCCGGTGGCAACGCCGGTTTCGCCACCGCTGTCGCGGCGGCCAGCCTGGGGTTGCAAGCGTGCATCGTGGTGCCACACACCACCCCGGAAAGCACGCGCGCGAGGATTCGTAAAACCGGTGCCGAAGTGATCGTTCACGGCAAGGTCTGGGACGACGCCAATCAGCGGGCGAAGGAGCTTTCTAAAGGGGCAGACACCGAATACGTGCCGGCCTTCGATCATCCGGTATTGTGGGAAGGGCACAGCACGATGATCGATGAGATTCTCGAGGACTGCCCTCAAGTCGACACGCTGGTGACGTCGGTGGGGGGCGGTGGTTTGCTGGCAGGCATTCTTACGGGATTGATTCGGCATGGCCGTATGGATTGCCGCATCATCGCCTGCGAAACCATGGGCGCGGCGTCTTTTTCGGCCGCGATCAAGGCCGGGCATCCGGTCAGGCTTTCGCGCATCGACACCGTTGCCACCTCGCTCGGCGCGGCTCAAGTGGCCGCCTGGCCGGTGCAACACATCCTCGATTTTCCTCACCAATGCGTGGTGCTCGGCGATGACGAAGCGATCATGGGCGTGGTGCGTTACGCCAACGATTTGCGCCAGCTGGTTGAACCGGCGTGCGGTGTTTCGTTGGCAATCGGCTATCTGGACCACCCGGCAATTGCCGATGCCCATGACGTGGTGATTGTGGTGTGCGGTGGCGTCAGCATCAACGCACAACTCGTTGCCGGATGGGCGCGTTCATCCGCTGAAAGCGCAAAGTAGCCGGCAAGCGAAGCAGGGCCGTAAACGCCTGGTCAGGTGTCACAAGCCCCACCGCGAATGTTTCAGCCTTCATTGCCCGGCAGCGGCACCGTCCTGGATCAGAATCGCTCTGGCGAGGTCTTCATCGCTGGCGTTCAGTCCGGGATTGTCCTGGCGGATCTGCTGCATGACCGACTCCAGATACACCCCACGAATCGCACCGCCACTGGCCACGAAGCTTGAGGCATCATCCCGGGCGGGGATCATGAGTTTGTCGTCCTTGAACGTCGAGTACAGCGAAGCGGAAACCCCGGCCGAGGTGGCCACATCGCCCGCATCCACATCCGCGAAAGCCGAGCCGAAGGGTACGCACAACACAAGGGAAGAAATGATGATCAGACGGCGCATGACGGTGTCCTCTGAAAGCGTAATGGAAGTACCACATAATTTAGGATGCGCGGCGGCCGTCAGGAGTTCCTTGCCGCACACACAAACACTTCAATGCGCGGGTTTGGATCCGCTCCGCTGTTGGCATCGGCATGGATTGACCTGTTGTTTCTGTCAGTAGTCGCCGTTTGCGTCGCATGGTATTCAACCTGAATGAACAGCCTTGACGTGGACACCCACACTCCCGATCTCGCGGTCATTGACCCGCGACGTCTGGCGGTGCGCGCGGTGGCTTATTGCCGTTCTGCGGTAGGGCAACCGGCGCAGCCGCAGATCACCCGGCAGGTGTTTGATCCGTTGGGGCGGGAAGTGGCGCGTGTGGATCCGCGATTAGGGGCTGCGGGGCGTGGGCCGAACCGGACCTCCCTTCGCGGGTTGTCCGGCACTGAGTTGTTGAACGTCAGTGTCGACTCAGGCTGGACCCTGTTGCTGCACGGCCCGGCGGGGCAAATGCTGCAACGCTGGGACAGTCGCAGCACCGGGCAACGGGCCTATGACCAACAATTGCGCCCTATCGCGGTGACCGAGCAACTTGAGGACGACGTACCACGGGTGGTCGAACGTTTTCAATACGGCGGTCCCAGCGGCAGTCCCAAAAATCAATGCGGACAACTGATCCGCCACGACGACCCGAGCACCACCCGGTACATGCCCGACTACAACCTGCGCGGCCTGCCGTTGCTGGAAAGCAGCCACTTTCTGGCGTCGCTCGATCCCGTGCACTGGCCGCTGGAAATTGAAGCGCGCAATGCCTTACTCGAACCCACATCCGGCTTCGACAGTCGTTGGACCTACGACGCCTTGGGCGAGGTCGCGACGCAAACCGATGCCATGCTCAACCGCCGACGGTTCAGCCGCACCTGCGCCGGGCAATTGCGCGCGGTTTCCTTGCAGCGTCAGGGCGAGGCCGAGGTGACGCTGGTCAGCGAGATCCGCTACAACGCTGGCCGGCTGGTCGAGCAGGAAACGGCGGGCAACGGCGTGGTCACCCGTGCCGAATTCCGCCCGGAAGACGCGTGGCTGCTGCACTTGAGTGCCGGCCTGCCCAATCAACCGCCGCTGCAAAAGCTGCATTACACCTACGATCCGGTCGGCAATCCGGTGCGGATCGATGACCAGGCCAAAACCACCACCTACTTCAAAAACCAACGCGTCGACCCTGTCAGCACCTACGCCTACGACAGTCTGTACCGGTTGATTTGCGCCACTGGCCGCGAGGTCTACCGCGCCGCCAACGACCCGAACGCGCTGGTGAACTACCGCGAAGAATACGATTACGACGCTGGCGGTAACCCCCTGGAATTGCGGCACCTTGGCGCGCAACCGTTCACCCGGCGTTGGGCCGTGGATGTGAGCAGCAACCGTCGCGTGATCCAGCACGACGGTGATCCACCGCCGGATTTCACCCGTGAGTTCGACGGCAACGGCAATCAGCTTCACTTGCTGCGCGGGCAAGCGCTGCGCTGGGACGCGCGCAATCAGTTAAGTCAGGTGTCTCCGGTTACCCGCGAAGACGGCCCGGACGATGTCGAGTTGTATCGCTACGGCGGCGGGGGCAAGCGCCTGCGCAAAGTGCGCTGCGCACTGACCTCACGCCGCACCTTGATCGCCGACGTCCGCTACCTGCCGGGTCTGGAAATCCACCGCACCGCCGATGGCGCCGAGCGGCATGTGCTGGAGATCGAAGCCGGGCGCAACACGGTGCGGCTGTGGCATTGGGTCGGCTCACCGCCTACCGGGGTCGACAATGATCATTTGAGTTACAGCGTCAGCGATCACCTGCGCTCCAGCCAACTGGAGCTGGACGAACAGGGGGCGGTGATCAGTGACGAAGGCTATCTACCGTTTGGTGGCCGGGCGTGGTGGGTGGCGCATCACGCCGCCAAGGCGTCGTACAAAACCAAGGGTTACTCGGGCAAGGAGCGTGACGCCACCGGGTTGCATTACTACGGTTATCGGTATTACGCAGCGTGGCAATATGGCTGGCTCAACCCGGACCCGGCGGGGGAGGTGGACGGGTTGAATCGGTATGGGTTTGTCGGGAATTCGCCGCTGCGGTATTTCGACCGGGATGGGCGGATGATGAACGAGGGGGATGATGACTTAGGCCGGGAGTTGCTGATGTTCGCCCAGTCAACGGCGGTCCGCGCCTTCCACGGCGACCAAGGCGCGCAAACACTGCTTGGGGCGTCCACTGCAAGTGCACAGTCGAATGGCAGTGGGCAATCAAACATTATGGCAAGTGACCTATCGTTGGAGAACTTACTGGAGACGATAGACAGCCAACCCCCGCAAGATAGGCGTCCGCTATTGAAACTCGTCAAAGAACTTGCTCGCGCCGGGAGCATGACTATCTCGCAGCCGATGCCTGCTCAGCCCCCGGATTACGCATCTGCATCAGCCATTCCCGATCCCAGTCAACCAACGCACGCCCTGAGCCAGACCGACCCCCTGTCCTCGACCTCTGCTGCGGCTTATGGAGCCGGCATAGCGCAAACGCGCCCTGCTAAACGATTTCCTTGTGCATACCCAGGCTGCGGCAATAGTTTTGGTCGGAGCAATGATTTGAAGAAACATATGCTAATCCACACGGGAGAAAAGGCGTACACATGCCAGGTTTGCAAAAAAAGCTTTAGGCATCGCCATCACTTGGCGGATCACGAACGAATCCACACCGGAAAAAAATCGTTCCTCTGCCTGATTTGCGGCAGACATTTTGCGAGCAGCTCTAATTTGAAGGCGCATGAGCGACGCAAGCACAATGCTGGGAGATAGCCATACCCGAACGAAAGAAACTCCCCAGACTTCCCTCATTACCGCGAAAACCGCTTCCGATACTCCTGCGGTGCCCCCCCAAATTGCGCTGAAACGAAAACCGAATGCGCTCCTCATCCCCCCGGGCAATCTGCTCAATACTGCGCTCTGACTCTCCCAGCAACCGCCGGGCCGCTTCCAGCCTCAGCACTTCAACCGTGAGGTTGTCATGGCTGAGGTTCTGGACGATCCATTCGTGATAATCCGGAACAATTGAATTGCCGAACAAGCCCGATTCCCAGGGGTATCCCGACGGCGCACGGTGGTAACGTTAGGTTTTCGAATCGTCGGGAGCATCGTCATGGAATTGGGCATATCGGGTCGCTGGGCGATTGTCTGCGCCGCCAGCAAGGGCTTGGGGCTGGCCTGTGCGCGAGCCTTGGCGAAGGAGGGCGTGAACCTGGTGATCAACGCCCGTGGCGACGAAACGTTGCAAGCCGCCGCCGCAGAATTGCGTGGCCTGGCGCCGAGCATCGAAGTGCGCACGGTGGCCGGCGACATCAGCGAACCGGCGGTCCGCGAACAAGTATTGGCGGCCTGCCCGCAGGTGGACATCCTGATCAATAACGCCGGTGGCCCGCCGCCGGGTGACTTCCGCGACTGGCAACGCGAAGACTGGTTGAAGGCGCTGGATGCCAACATGCTGACGCCCATCGAGCTGATCAAGGCTTGTGTCGATGGCATGGCCGAGCGTGGTTTTGGACGCGTCGTCAACATCACCTCCGGTGCGGTGAAGGCGCCAATCGATGTGCTGGGCCTGTCCAACGGCGCCCGCAGCGGCCTGACCGGTTTTATCGCCGGGCTCGCGCGGCAGTCGCGGCTGGCCGGGCACAACGTCACGATCAACAATCTGTTGCCCGGCCCGTTCGAGACCGAGCGTCTGCACAAAACCCTGAGCGCCGCCGCCGAGGCCAATGGTGCCAGCGTTGAGAGCATCAGCGCACAGCGGCGCAAAAATGTGCCGGCCCAGCGTTTTGGCCAGCCCGATGAGTTCGGCGCCTATTGCGCATTCATCTGCAGCGCCCACGCTGGTTTCCTGACAGGGCAAAATCTGTTGCTGGACGGCGGCAGTTATCCCGGCACGTTTTGATCGTTTAAAAGGAGCGCAGGGCAGGTGAGTGTCGATATCGAATGCGTGGTGGTCGGGGCCGGCGTGGTCGGGCTGGCGGTGGCCAGAGCGTTGGCCCGCAGCGGGCGCGAAGTGATTCTGGTCGAAGCCGGCGAGGGCATTGGCGTGGGCATCAGTTCGCGCAACTCGGAAGTGATCCACGCCGGCATCTATTACCCGAGCGGCAGCCTCAAGGCGCAATTATGCGTGGAGGGCAAACAGCGCCTTTACGCCTTTTGTGATGAGCGTGGCGTCGGATATCAGCGACTGGGCAAGCTCATCGTCGCCACTGATGATGTCCAGCGCGGGGCGTTGCAGAAGTTGTTGGAGCAGGGCGCCCGCAACGGTGTCGAAGACTTGCAATGGCTGGACGCCAACCAGGCCCGTGACCTTGAACCGGCGCTGTCCTGCGTCGCCGCGCTCTGGTCGCCCTCTACCGGGATTGTCGATTCCCATGCCCTGATGCTGGCGCTTCAGGCGGACGCCGAGGCCGCCGGGGCGTCGATGGCGTTTCATACGCCACTGATGTCGGCCCGATGCAGTGAACGCGGTTTCGAATTGCAGATGGGCGGCGTCCAGCCGATGACCCTGAGCTGCCGCGAGTTGATCAATTGCGCCGGGTTGTCCGCCCCGCAGGTGGCGAGCCGCATTCAGGGCCTGTCGTCGCAGCACGTGCCAACGGCTCGTTTGTGCAAGGGCAGCTATTTCAGTTTCAGCGGCCGCGCGCCGTTCCGGCACCTGGTTTATCCGGCACCGGAGAGTGCCGGGCTGGGGGTGCACATGACCCTCGATCTGGGTGGACAAGCGCGTTTCGGACCGGATGTCGAGTGGGTTGATCACGTCGATTACCGCGTCGATCCGCGCCGTGCCGATGGTTTCTACGAGGCCATCCGGCGTTACTGGCCCGCCTTGCCCGATGACAGCCTGCAACCGGCCTACAGCGGCATCCGCCCGAAAATCACTGGCCCGACAGAACCCGCCGCCGACTTCATCATCAGCGACCCCGCCACGCATGGCGTGCCCGGACTGGTCAATCTGTTCGGCATCGAATCGCCGGGGCTGACCAGTTGCCTGGCGCTGGCCGAGCGGGTAACGCAGGCACTGGGCGACCGATGATCAGCGTTTGAGCTGCCACGCCTCACGAGGACTATGCTTTGCAGTGCGCCCATCACAATGGGAGACCTCTGATGATTAACGTACGCACAGCCCGCATGCTGGCCGATTACAAACGCTGGGCCGATCAACGTCTCTTTGACAGCCTGGCCGATTTGCCACCGGGCGAGGTCAACAAAGAACGGGTCTCGGTGTTCAAGAACATGATTGGCACGCTGAACCACATCTACGTCGTGGACTGCATCTGGCAGGCCCACCTCGAAGGCCGGGGGCACGGCTTCAAGACTTCGCACGATCTGCTGCATCCCGATCTCGCCGATCTGCGCATGGCACAAAAAGACATCGATCACTGGTACTGCGACTGGAGCGAACGCCAGACCGACGCCTCGCTGGATAGACCCCTGGAGTTCACGTTCGTCTCGGGCGAAAGCGGCACCATGAGCGCCGGCGCGATGCTGCTGCACGTGGTCAACCACGCCAGTTATCACCGTGGCTGGGTGATTCAGATGTACTTCGACATTCCGGCCATGCCGCCGATGACGGACCTGCCGATCTTCCTGCGTGAGACCGATCCGGATTTCAATTCGCTCAACCCCCCGGCAGTGGCGCCGACATGTGTTGGGCAATTCGCGCGCGCAACCAACGTTCTGCCGGATCGTTATCGTTGACCCCGTTCCAGACCATCGACAGTTCGGACAAGTTGATGTCAAACGGCGGGTCATCGGCGCGCAACTGGCTGCTGCCTTCGATCAGCGCACACGCGGCGTAATCCGGCACCGTGGCGAGCATGTCGGTGCCGGCCAGCAAGGCGCGCAGCCCGGCAAACTGCGGCACTGCCAACACCACGCGGCGTGAACGGCCGATGCGCGCCAGGTCATTGTCGATGGCCCCGGTCAGGTCCCCGGAAAACGACACCAGCGCGTGCGGCCGCTCGCAGTAATCATCCAGCGTCAGGACACCGGGCCGACTGTCACCGCGCAAGATCTTCACGCTCAGGTCGCGCAGTTTCTTGCGCTTGGCGTTGGCCGGCAATTCGGTGGTGTAGCTGATCCCGACAGAAATCTCGCCGCTGGCGAGCATCGACGACATCAGCAGGAAATTCACCCGTCGCACCACCACCACGACGTTCTGCGCCTCTTCGCGGATCTGCTTGAGCAGCGGCGGAAACAGACCGAACTCGGCGTCGTCGGACAGGCCGATGCGGAACACGTCACGGCTGGTGGCCGGGTCGAAATCCTTGGCCCGGCTGACCGCCCCGGAAATGGTGTCCATCGCCGGCTGCAACTCCTTGAGAATCTGCAGAGCGCGCTGGGTCGGCTCCAGCACACGACCGTTGCGCACCAGCAGCGGGTCATCGAACAGATCACGCAATTTGGCCAGCGAAGCGCTGACGGCAGGCTGGCCGAGGAAAAGCTTTTCCCCGGCCCGGGTCAGGTTCTTTTCGAACATCAGGGTTTCGAAAATCACCAGCAGGTTCATGTCCACGCGGCGCAGGTCGTTGCGGTTCATGGCGGGGCTACTCGCAGGGGGCGGGGTCTTTCCAGTAAAGCACCAAACCTTTGTCAGCGATGATCCCTGTAGGAGCTGGCTTGCCAGCGATGGCGTCCGTGAAATCGCCATCGTCGGAACGCCGCCCGCAGCAAGCCGGCTCCTACAGGTTTGGTGTGAACCCCCATACCTGAACATCCCGCGATTCTGTAGGAGCCAGGCTTGCCGGCGAAGGGGTCCATGAAATCGCCATCGTCGGAACGCCGCCCGCAGCAAGCCGGCTCCTACAGGTTTGGTGTGAACCTCTCATACCTGTACATCCCGCGATTCTGTAGGAGCCAGGCTTGCCTGCGAAGGCGTTCATGAGATCGCCTTCGCCGGCAAGCCTGGCTCCTACATGGGTCGCGTTTGGCGGACGGGTATTCTGATCATCCCCCCTTGCTTATGGCTCAGTCAGCACCTTCCTGAACGTCTCCACCAACGGCCGCAAATTCACCCGGTGCCACGCTGCCCACAGCGGCGTGGTAAATGAAATCCACGGCACCTCCCGCAGCACCACACCCGGCGGTGCATTGCGGCTCAAGCCTTTCTGAATCATCGCAATCCCCAACCCTGACGCCACCAGCCCAAGCGCGGTGAACGGCTCGGTGGCCTCCATGCGGATGTCCGGGGTGAAACCGGCGCGGATGCAGGCGCTGATGAAGTCGTCGCGGCTCGCGCAGTTCTGGCGGTGTTGCACGCCGATCCATTCCTGATCGGCCAGATCTGCCGGGGTCAGTTCCGCTTGCAAGGCCAGCGGATGATGCTCGGGCAGCGCCAGCAGCATCGGGTCGTCCAGCACCTGAAAACCCAGCAGGTCCGGATCGTCGGCGACGGGTGGTTCGCTGACCAGTGCGATATCGAGACTACGCTGACGCAGGCCTTCGAGTTGTTCGGCGGAGCTGAGGTTGTACAGCGCGACGTGCACGTTCGGCCGGTCGACCCGCAGCACGCGCAGGGCATTGGGCAAGACGCCGGCGTGCATGGCGTTTTCGATGTAGCCGATGCACAGGCCGCCTTCTTCACCGCGACCCAGGCGTTTGCCGAGGGATTCCAGGCGATTGGCGTGGGTCAGCAGGGCGCGGGTTTCGGCGAGAAAGGTCTGGCCGTCGCGGGTCAGGCGGATGCGTTGCTGGCTGCGCTCGAACAGGGTCAGGCCCAGGCGTTCCTCAAGCTGGGCGATCTGCCGGCTCAGGGGCGATTGGGAAATATGCAGGCGTTCGGCGGCGCGACCGACGTGTTCTTCTTCGGCGACGGCGACGAAGTAGCGCAATTGGCGGATGTCGATCATGTCAGACCTATAGGGACTCAAGTGCTGCGCATTATGTCTTGGACGGTCCGATCCTCGCAATCTAGGATTGGCTCAACGGTAAAGCAAACACCGCTCTTTGTAGGAGCCGGCTTGCTGGCGATTGAAGCGACGAGGTGTGCCTGACAGGACGCCATCGTCGGAACGCCGCCCGCAGCAAGCCGGCTCCTACAGGTTTACGAGACATTCGAGAGGATTTTTTCATGAGCTTGAAAGACAAACTGCCCGGCGCGCTGGGTTTCGGTACCGCCCCATTGGGCAATATGTTCCGCGCCATCCCTGAAGAAGAAGCGCTGGCCACCGTGCACGCCGCCTGGGATGCCGGCGTGCGTTACTTCGATACCGCACCGTTTTACGGTTCGGGCCTGTCGGAAATTCGCTTGGGCGCCGCGCTGTCCCAATACAACCGCGACGATTATGTGCTGAGCAGCAAGGTCGGGCGGGTGATTCTGGATGAAGTCGAAGACGCAGCCGCCCGTGATCTGGGTGAGAAGAGCGGCGTGTTCGAACACGGCCGCCCGAACAAGATCGTCAACGATTACAGCGCCGACGCGACGATGCGTTCCATCGAAGACAGCCTCAAGCGCCTGCAAACCGATCGTCTGGACATTGTTTGGGTCCACGACATCGCGCAGGACTTCTACGGTGATCAATGGCTGGAATACTTCAACCAGGCCCGCACCGGCGCGTTCAAAGTGCTGACCCGTTTGCGCGAAGAAGGCGTGATCAAGGGGTGGGGCCTGGGTGTGAACAAGGTCGAGCCGTGTGAACTGACCCTCGACCTGACCGAAGCCCAGCCGGACGGTTTTCTGCTGGCGGGCCGCTACACGCTGCTTGATCACGACCGTGCCCTGCAACGCCTGATGGATGCCGCGCTGGCGCAGAACGTAGAGATCGTGGTCGGTGGTCCCTACAGCTCGGGGATTCTGGCCGGCGGTGCGCATTTCGAATACCAGAAGGCCAGCCCGGCGATTATCCATAAAGTCGAGCAGATCAAACGTATCGCGGCGGCTCACGGCGTCGACGTCAAGGCCGCTGCATTGCAGTTCTCCCTCGCTAACCCGGCCGTTGCCGCCGTGATTCCAGGTTCCAGCCGTCCGGACCGGATTGCTGAAGATGTGGCTGCGTTGTCAGCCGTCATTCCCGCTGCATTCTGGCAAGCCATGCGCGACGCGAAACTGGTGTCCGAACGCGCTCCATTACCCCTCGCAGGAGTTTGAACATGAAGATCGATCTGACTGGAAAACTCGCCATCGTCAGCGGCAGCACCGCCGGTATTGGCCTGGGCATCAGCAAGGCACTGGCCGAGTCCGGTGCGACGGTGGTGGTG
Organism: Pseudomonas sp. IT-P44; assembly: GCF_949768225.1. Lineage (NCBI taxonomy): Bacteria > Pseudomonadati > Pseudomonadota > Gammaproteobacteria > Pseudomonadales > Pseudomonadaceae > Pseudomonas > Pseudomonas sp. IT-P44. Next base: position 20,285 of record NZ_CATKQM010000049.1, read on the forward strand.
ATCGGCCGCGAGACGGCCAAGGTCGAGCAGGCGCTGGCGAGCATTCGCCAGAGCGTGCCGGGCGCGCAACTGCGTGGCCTGACCGCGGACCTCGGCACCGCCGAAGGCGCCGAGCAATTGTTCGCCGCCGAGCCGCGAGCGGACATTCTGGTGAACAACCTCGGGATCTTTAACGAGGTCGATTTCTTCGACACGCCGGACAGCGAGTGGACGCGGTTCTATGAGGTCAACGTGATCTCCGGTGTGCGCCTGTCGCGGCATTACGTGCCGGACATGGTCAAGCAGGGCTGGGGCCGGGTGATTTTCCTGTCCTCGGAATCCGGGATTGCGATCCCGGCGGACATGCTCAACTACGGCGTGACCAAAAGCGCCAACCTCGCGGTGTCTCATGGCCTGGCCAAACGGCTGGCGGGCACGGGCGTGACGGTGAATGCGATCCTGCCAGGCCCGACGTTGACCGATGGCCTGGAGCAGATGCTCAAGGAAGCCACGGCTGAATCGGGGCGCAGTGTGCGCGAAGAAGCCGATGCGTTCGTGCGCAAGGCCCGGCCGACGTCGATCATCCAGCGCGTGGCAGACGTCGAGGAAGTCGCCAACCTGGTGGCTTACATCGCTTCACCGCTGTCATCGGCCACGACCGGTGCCGCCCTTCGAGTCGACGGCGGTGTCGTCGACAGCCTGGCGATCTGAATTTTTTTATTGAGGAGAGAGGACTGCATGGCAACTGCATCAGCGTTTATCGACATCCCGGCTTCGGCCGACAAGGTTTGGCAATTGATCGGCGGCTTCAACTCGTTGCCGGACTGGCTGCCGTTTATTCCCAAAAGCGAACTGAGCGAAGGCGGGCGGGTGCGCAGTCTGCAAACCGCCGATGGCGCGGTAGTGGTGGAACGGCTTGAGTCGTTTGATAACGCCGGGAAGACGTATAGCTACTCGATTTTGCAGGCGCCGTTTCCGGCGACTGATTACCTGGCGACGATCCGCGTTGAAGCGCAGGGCGAGGGCGCCCGGGTGACCTGGTCGGGGCGGTTTGCACCGGTCGGTGTGACCGAAGATGAAGTGGCGACGTTGTTTGCCGGAATTTACCAGGGTGGCCTCCAAGCCCTGCGGGCCAACTACCCCGTGTAAACCCGATCCCCTGTAGGAGCCAGCTTGCTGCGGGCGGCGTTCCGACGATAGCGCCCGCAAAATCGCCATCGCCAGCAAGCCGGCTCCTACAGGTTTTGTGTTAACCCAATATCCCGAACATCCCCCCAATTCTGTAGGAGCCAGGCTTGCTGGCGATAGCGCCCGCAAAATCGCCATCGCCAGCAAGCCGGCTCCTACAGGTTTTGTGTTAACCCAACATCTCGAACATCCCCCCAATTCTGTAGGAGCCAGGCTTGCCGGCGATGGCGTCCGTGAAATCGCCATCGCCAGCAAGCCGGCTCCTACAGGTTTCGCGTTAATCCCAACTCTCGAACATCCCCCAATTCTGTAGGAGCCAGGCTTGCCGGCGATGGCGTCCGCAAGATCGCCATCGCCAGCAAGCCGGCTCCTACAGGGGGGGCTGTGTCAAGTCTGGGCAATCAGGCTCTGTCGGCAATCGAGCACCAACCGTGCGCCGCCCGATTCGCTGTCAGCCACTTCAAGCGTAAACCCATGCAGGCTGACAATCGCCGCGACGATCGACAAGCCCAGCCCGAAGCCGCTTTGCTGATTGCCGCCCTCGGCGCGATAGAAGCGCTGAAACACCGCCTCGCGCTCGGCCAGCGCAATGCCGGGGCCGGAGTCGAGCACTTCGATCCGCGTATGCCCACCTTCGTTGATCCCGCGCAAAATCACCTCGCCCCCCGGCGGCGTGAATTTGATCGAGTTGCTCAACAGGTTGGCCACCGCCTCGAACAGCAACGCCCGGTCGCCGTTCAATGGCGGCAGAGTGTCAGGCAATTGCAGCTTGAACGTCAGTTCGCCTTCTTCCGCCAACGGCAGATAAAAGTCGTGCAGCTCCTGCAACAACGGCACCGGATCCAACTGCACAAAACCGGAACGCCGCTGACGATCCTCCAGCTCGGAGATCCGCAGCAACCCGCGAAAACGCGCCATCAGCGTATCCGCTTCGGCGAGCACCGAATCGAGTTGTGTCGCTTCTGCCGACCCTTCGCCAGCCTGTTGCTGCATGCGGTACAACTGCGCCCGCAAGCGGGTCAGCGGCGTGCGCAAGTCGTGGGCGATGTTGTCGCACACGCCCTTGACCTCGTTCATCAAACGCTCGATGCGTTCGAGCATGGCGTTGACGATGGCGGCGAGCATGTCCAGTTCGTCGCGGCGATTGGACAGCGGCAGGCGTCGGGTCAGATCCCCGGCGACGATGGCCTCGGCGCTGGCCTGAATCCCGCGAATGCGTCGCAACGGTCGACGGCGCAACAGGTGCCATCCGACGATGCCCGGCAAAATGGTCAGGGTCACGCCCCAGAACAACGCGTGCAGAATGATGCGGGTCACGGCGAACAGCGAACCGTTGTCGCGCACCAGAATCAGCCAGCGACCGTCCCGTGTCTGGGTTGCCACGGCGTCGCAACTGTCGGCGGGCAGCGTCGGGTCATCGGAGTCGGCGCAGTCGCTGAGCATGTGGATCTTGCCGTCCAGCGGCAAACCTTTAGGAATGTGGCGCAGGGCACCGTTGAGGTAGCGATGCTCGGCATCGAACAGGCCGTAGGCGTCGATGCCGCGAATATCGAAAGTCATGCTGACGGCGAGGGCGTCCAGCAGTTGCTCGCCGGAAAAGCGTGAAAACAAATGCTGACGTTGCATCAGCGAGTGCTTGGCCAGGTTGTCCAGGTAGGCGGACACCTCGTAATACATGACCCCCATGAGAATCCCGCTCCAGAGCACGAACAGCGAACTGTAGAGCGCCAGCAACCGGCTGCTGGAAGAGCGCCAGCCTTTAGAGGGGTTCGGCAATGACATAACCCGAGCCTCGCACGGTCCGAATCAGTGGGACATTGCCGGGCGGGTCGATCTTCTTGCGCAGGCGGCCGATGTGCACGTCGATCAGGTTGGTGCCGGGGTCGAAGTGATAACCCCAGACCTCTTCGAAAATCATCATCCGCGACAGAATCTGCCCGGTGTTGCGCATCAGGAATTCCAGCAACTTGTACTCGGTGGGCAACAGCGTCAGCAACTGGCCGTCGCGGCTGGCTTCGTGGCTGATCAGGTTCAGTTCCAGGTCCGCGACCCGCAGCGTGGTGGCCTGGGCGGTCACGGTGTTCTGCCGGCGCAGCAGCACTTCGACCCGGGCGGCCATTTCATCGGTGGCAAACGGTTTGGTCAGGTAATCGTCACCGCCGGCGCGCAAACCGCGCACACGTTCATCGACATCGGAGAGGGCGCTGATCATCAGGATCGGCGTCGCCACGCCCATGGTCCGCAGCGTCGTGACGATCGCCAGGCCATCGAGCTCGGGCAACATGCGGTCGAGGGTGATCAAGTCATAGTTGCCATTGACCGCGCGCTCCAGACCTTCACGGCCATTGTCGACCCAATCCACGTCGAGGCCGTGGCTGCTCAGTTCGGCGACGATCTCCCGGGCGGTCACGGCGTCGTCTTCGATGGTCAAGATGCGGGTCATAGGGCGGACCTGATAGTCAGTTCAAGGCAAGTGTGTGGGCATTCTGCCAAGAAATGCCGGCGACTTTTTAAATTAACTTTCATGTGGCTCATGGAGCGGCCCGGAACATTGATATCATCTGGCCACAACCTTGAAAGGGAGTTCGACTGTGCGCACTTTGATTCGCCGTGGCGGGATGTCGATTGTTGTGTTGTTGCTGTGTGTCATCAGCGGGAGTGCCTTGGCGGGAAACACTCCGTGTTCGGGGAAGAAGGGCGGTATCGATCGTTGCGATGGCGACCTGTTCCTGTGTAATGACGGCTCTATCAGCGCCTCGAAGAAAAGCTGCTCGGCACTTTATGGCGGTTCAAGCCAGGCTCGCCCGCAAACCTTATTGCAGAGCTCCGATGGTTGCACCTGCGGCTCAGGTTCGTTTTGCACCGGCCCACGAGGCGGGGTGTATTGCCTGACACCCAGCGGTAATAAGAGCTACAAACGCAAGTAGCTCATCTGCAATGCATAAAAAATCGCGAGCAGGCTCGCTCCTACAGCAGACCGCGTTCTCCTGCTGTCAGGTGCAACACTATTCAATCGGTGTACTCACAAACGCCTCAAGCCCCTCGGCATAGTCGGTAAACGCACTGATCAGCGGAAACTGCCAGGCATCCACCTGATCCGGCACCACCAGACGGGTAAAGCTCCAGGCCACCGCCAATGTAATCCCGTCCTGATCAATCGAACCGTCAGTCTTCAACGGTCGCAGTTCCAGCTCCCGTTCCAGTGCCGAATACGCGGCCGCCAATTGCCCCTCGACCCGTTCCACCCACGGTTCGAACTGAATTTCCGCGGGCCGCAGGTTGCGTTCGTAATAAAGCTGCACCGACTTCTCGCAGGCTGCCAATGCCAGGCCGATCAAGCGCAACGAACGCAGGCGTTGGTTCAGGTCCTCTGGCATCAGGCTGTTACCCGGTCCGGCCAGTGCCTCCAGGTAATCGATGATCAACGTCGAGTCGATCAACACCTCGCCGTCATCCAGCACCAGCGTCGGCGCCTTGACCACCGGGTTGATCTGCTGGAACTGCTCGAAGTGCCGAAACACCGAAACCGACTGATGATCGAGGTCGATGCCCAGGCGTTTGGCAGAAATGGCAACGCGTCGCACGTAGGGCGAATCCAGCATGCCGATCAGCTTCATTGAACCTCTCCTCAAGATTTTCCATTTCGGGAGGACAACCTTAGCTGAGGTTCATTGCCCTGCAAATGTGCTCGGTAAACACCACCGTTGAGGCCATTTGTCTTCTATATACAGCCGCTCGGTTGAATTTCTTGCTATAAACGCACTCCGATAACCACCGTAAAGGCTGACATAGAGCACTTTCGGGGCTTTGTCGGACAAATTCGCTGTCTTTTCAGTTGCTGAGGCCTCAAGTCGGCCTTAGACTGCCGCCCCTCGTAAATTGAGTGCCGGGTGGCGCTTGGAATAAACGGCGCCTTTCCGATGGCCAGACCAGGTCCGCCGGAACGCTCCCTAATTCGCCTTAATGCACGTTTTTTTATAGAGATATCAATGACAAAGGACAAGTTGCTGGCCATGCCGGCGGATGACTACATGAATGCCGAGCAACATGCTTTTTTCTCTGAGCTGTTGCAGAACATGAAAGTCGAAACCCATGAGCGCATCGAACAGAACCGCATCGCCATCGAAAGCCTGGATACCCCGGCCGATCCGGCTGACGCAGCTTCTGTCGAAGAAGAGCGCACCTGGCTGGTGAACGCGATCGATCGCGACCAGCGCATGCTGCCTCAGTTGGAACAGGCGCTGGAGCGCATCAAGGAAGACAGCTTCGGCTGGTGCGACGACAGCGGCGAGGCCATTGGCCTGAAGCGTCTGCTGATCAGTCCGACCACCAAGTACTGCATCGAAGCGCAAGAGCGTCACGAACAGATCGACAAGCACCAGCGTCAGGCCTGATTTCGTAGCGCCCCGCATCGCGGGCAAGCCTCACTCCTGAAGGAGCAAGGCTTGCCCGCGATGCTTTTTTTCGTCTGCGAAAAACCTCGCGCACTTCTATTGATCTGCTGCAACGACCACTACTAATGGACCATGGATAATGGCCCTCTAGTGGCGTTTAATGCAGTCACAACAATTAGAAGACGCATGGGGTGACGAAGATGACGAGAGACGGATCTCTGGTTGGGGCATTGCCTGCACCAGTGTTTGCACCGAAGACCCGCTGGCTGACGCCGACGCTGCAAAGCATCGCCCTGATGCTCTTGCTGTGCGGCATGACGCTGGGTGGCTGGCCGCTTTACGTTGGCTTGCCGTTGGCCGTCCTGATTATCTGGCTTCCTCGGCTCCGTTCTCGTGCCATTCCCTTAGAACCATCTGCCGACAACTCCAGCGCCATCGCCGAACTGACTCGCGATCTTTCCTACACCACCAGTCATAACGCCTTGTCGGCCGCCGGCGTGGCTTTTTCGGTCAAGCAACTGGCCGACAAACTGCAATCGCAACTCGGTGCCGCGGCACAGATTGTCAGCAACGCTGAAGTGATGATCGCCACCGAACAAGCCACCTCGACACTCAGTCGAACGGCCCTCAGTGCCGCCAGCGAAGCGCATCAGAGCAGCGCGGCAGGGCGCACGGAGCTGGTCGAATCCATCACCCGCATGCATCAACTCAGTCAGCGCGCGAGCAACAGTCGTGAGCTGATCGAAGCCCTGAGCCTGCGCAGCGACGATATCCAGCGGGTCACGCTGGTGATCCAGTCCATTGCCAGCCAGACCAATCTGCTGGCATTGAACGCGGCCATCGAAGCGGCACGGGCCGGGGAGCACGGTCGCGGGTTTGCGGTGGTCGCCGACGAGGTTCGCGGCCTGGCCGCGCGCACAGCGACGGCGACCGGCGAAGTCGGCGAGATGGTTGCCGATATCCAGCAACGCACCGCGCAAGTGGTGGAGCAGATCCGGCAGCTGTCCAGCGACCTCGACATCGGTGTCCAGCAGGTGGAACACACCGGCCAGCACCTGGAAAACATTGCCCGCCTGGCGGCAGGCGTCGAAAGTCAGGTCGGCGATATTGCCAAGGGCGCCGACACCAACCGCGAACAACTCGACAGCCTGTTTCACGCCATCGAGCAGATGCGCAGCGATCTGGCGATCAGCGATCAACAGACTCAGCGTCTGGCGCAAGCCGCGGTGCAAATGGAAGGTCAGGCCGAAACCATCAGCGAGCGTCTGGCCGAGGTCGGACTGGATGACTATCACCAGCGGATTTATGACCTGGCCCGCGAAGGCGCGCGTCAGATTACGGCACGCTTTGAGGCGGATATCGACCAGGGGCTTGTCAGTCTCGATGACTTGTTCGACCGCAGTTATCAGGCCATTCCTGACACCAGTCCGGCCAAGTACCAGACCCGTTTCGACCGCTACACCGATAAGGTTTTGCCGGCGATTCAGGAACCGTTGCTGCCGCGCCATGAAGGCCTGGTGTTTGCCATCGCCTGCACGCAGCAAGGTTATGTGCCGACCCATAACAAGGTTTTCAGTCAGCCACTGACTGGTGATGCGCAGGTCGATACGCTGCAAAACCGCACCAAACGCAAATTTGCCGACCGTACCGGGATTCGTTGTGGCAGCCATCAACAGGCTGTTTTGTTGCAAACCTATACGCGGGACACGGGGGAGTTGATGCACGATCTTTCGGTGCCGATCATGCTCAAGGGGCGGCATTGGGGTGGTTTGCGGTTGGGGTATAAGCCGCAGGGGGCTCGTTGATAGGCATTGTATTAGGGGGCGTGTGTATATCCGTTTCTGTGGTAATGGCG
>NZ_CATKQM010000050.1:0-26654 GCF_949768225.1 Pseudomonas sp. IT-P44
GCGGGCGCTTGGTTACTTGGCGCTTTTCCAAGTAACCCGCCGTAAGGGCGGAACCAATAGCAGCAGCAACCGCAGAAACGGATATGTACACCAACAAAAAACTCGTCACCTGATACGCAGCCATCGCTGGCAAGCCAGCTCCTACAGGGTCCAAAGTTAACCCTGTGGGAGCAACGTCAATCTCAGGCCAGGCTCTCCACCGTTCAATTCAAAACGCAAAACACGAACAACCAAACGCCCCCCAAAATCCCTGAAAATCACTCACCGGTGCCGAAGACAATCGCGCCCGCTCATGGCTATGGGCATGCACGGCGCAAGCCCCGACACACTGATGAACCTGCGCCGTCATCGGCGCCAACGGTTTCCAATGGCCCGGAACGTTCACCACCGGTGACCATTCCGGCACCACCGGTACAGGCGGCGGCCCGAGTTTCTCGAACTCGGCGGTGCCATAGACAATCTTGCCGTCGACAATCGTCAGCACCGACTCGATCCATTTGACCGCTTCGTCCTCGATGTGGAAATAGTCCGCCGACAGCGCAATCAGGTCCGCCAGTTGCCCGACCTTGATCTGGCCTTTCTTGCCCTGCTCGGAAGAGAACCAGGCGCTGCCGTGGGTGAACAATTCCAGCGCCGTGTCGCGGCTCAAGCCTTGCGGATACAACTCCAGACCACCGACGGTTCGGCCGCTGACCAACCAATACATCGAAGTCCAGGGGTTGTAGCTCGACACCCGCGTGGCGTCGGTGCCGGCACCGACCGGTACGCCTTCGGCGAGCATACGCGCGATAGGTGGTGTGTGTTCGGCAGCCTTGGCGCCGTAGCGGTCGACGAAGTACTCGCCTTGAAAGGCCATGCGGTCCTGAATCGCAATGCCGCCGCCCAAGGCTTTGACGCGCTCGATGTTCTGCGGGGTGATGGTTTCGGCGTGGTCGAAAAACCATGGCAAACCATCGAACGGGATGTCGCGATTGACCTTCTCGAACACATCGAGCATGCGACTGATGGATTCGTTGTACGTGGCGTGCAGGCGGAATGGCCAACGCTGCTCCACCAGATGCCGGACCACTGGCTCCAGTTCCTGCTCCATGGTTTGCGGCAGGTCCGGGCGTGGTTCCAGGAAGTCTTCGAAATCCGCCGCCGAAAACACCAGCATTTCCCCGGCACCGTTGTGCCGCAGGAAATCGTCGCCCTGGCCGTAATGCGACGTGCCGGTCCAGTTTTTGAAGTCAGTCAGCTCTTCCTTGGGTTTCTGCGTGAACAGGTTATAGGCGATCCGCACCGTCAGCTGTTGGTCTTTGGCCAGTTGCTGGATCACCTGATAGTCGTCCGGGTAATTCTGATAACCGCCGCCAGCATCGATGGCGCTGGTGACGCCGAGGCGATTGAGTTCGCGCATGAACTGCCGGGTCGAGTTGACCTGGTACTCCAGCGGCAGTTTCGGGCCCTTGGCCAGGGTCGAATACAGAATCATCGCGTTAGGGCGCGCGATCAGCATGCCGGTCGGGTCGCCGTTGGCATCTCGCTGGATTTCACCGCCCGGCGGGTTCGGCGTGTTGCGGGTGTAGCCGACTACTTTCAACGCGGCGCGGTTGAGCAGGGCGCGGTCGTAGAGGTGCAGCACGAACACCGGCGTATCCGGCGCGGCTTTGTTCAGTTCATCAATCGTCGGCAGGCGCTTTTCGGCGAACTGGAATTCGTTCCAGCCGCCGACCACCCGTACCCATTGCGGCGTGGGTGTGCGGTCGGCCTGATCCTTGAGCATCCGCAAGGCATCGACCAAGGACGGCACGCCTTCCCAGCGCAATTCAAGGTTGTAATTCAAGCCGCCACGGATCAAGTGCAGGTGCGAGTCATTGAGGCCGGGAATCACCGTGCGACCGTGCAGATCAATAATTTGCGTGCCGGGACCTTGCAGGGCCATGGCCTGAGCGTCGCTGCCGACCACCACGAAGCGTCCGTCCTTGATCGCGACGGCACTGGCCTGGGGTTTCTTGCGATCGACGGTGTGCAGGCGTCCGTTGTACAGAATGAGGTCGGCCGGGGCATCTGGCATGGTTTTACTCCCTGCGATTAGCGGGCTGATCCAGGCGCCGACGGCACCTGCCGTAAGGCCTTGCAGTACACGTCGACGGTTGAAACCGTCGTGCTCGTCAGGTGGGCTCATGCAGTGTTCTCCGCTCGGTTCTTTCATAGAAGAAAAAGGGGATAGAACAGCCGATGTCTGACGCATGCGGCCAGAAGGAATATAGACCGCAAATTCACCGACAGCCGTTTTCCAAAGGTGAAAAACGACGAATCCCGCCACAAGGGGCGGGATTCGTATGCAGCCAGAGAGGCTCCCGAGCGCGGGAGCCGCCGTCTTAGCTTGGGAACAGCTCGGACAGTTTCATGGCCAGCATCATGTCGCCTTCAGCGCGCAGTTTGCCGCCCATGAACGCTTGCATGCCGTCGGTCGAACCGTCAACGATGCCTTCCAGGGTTTCGCCGTCCATCACCAGAGTGACCTGGGCGTCCGGGTTTTCGCCTTCTTGCAGTTCGCAGGTGCTGTTCTTGACGATCAGCGAGAAGTTCTTGGTGTCGTCGATGCGGAAACCGAAAACCAGGTCCAGGCCGGCAGCAGCGGCTGGGTTGAACTTGGCTTTCATTGCTTGTACGGCATCAGCTACGGAGGTCATGGTTCGATCCTTTCTTGGGTAATTAGAGCTGGGTGATTACAGCCAGGGTCACAATAGTCCGGACTCAGCGAAACGTGATGAGTTCCGGTGCTTTCAACAGTTGCAGGTGCGCATGACTGTTGAAAGAAGCCAGTGCTACCTCGCGACCACGGAATTTCAGTTGGTTGAGCGAGGTGTTGACGATTTGCCAGTTCAGTTCAAAGGCCTGCCTGGCGGGCATTTGCGTAATGAGGTGGAGCAGGGCAGTGATGGTGCCGCCGGAGGTGAACACGGCGATTTTCTGGGTGTTGTCGGCGCTTTCGAGGATGCGATGCAGGCCGGCCTGCACCCGCTCGACAAAGCCCAGCCAGCTTTCCAGGCCCGGCGTGTCATACGTACCGGCCAGCCAGCGCTCTATGATCAGCGCGAAAATACGCTGGAACTCGGCGCGGTTTTGCGCGGCATTGCGCAGGATGTCCAGCGCTTCGGGCTCATCGTCGAGCATGGCCGGCAACAGCGCGCGGATGACCGCGTCGGCGTCGAATTCGTTGAACGCGGAATCGATTTCCACGGTCGGCACCGGCAGGCCCACGGCCGCGAACTGTTCCAGCGCGCTGTTGGCCGTATGCTGCTGACGGCGCAGGTCGCCCGACAGGCAGCGGTCGAAGCTGATACCCAGTTCGGCGAGGTGCCGGCCGAGGACTTCTGCCTGGCGAATACCGGTCGGCGACAGGACGTCATAATCGTCTGCACCAAAGGAGGCCTGGCCATGTCGAATCAAATAGATAGTGCCCACGTCCGCGTCATCCCGGTACGTTGAAGGTTCGGCGAGGTTATGAGGATGGCGGTGAGCTGTCAATGAAAAAACATACGCTTGTTTGAAATGCCCGTTACAGGCCTGTTGCCAGAGGTTTCACGGCTGGCCGCCGAGCCGGCGCATGGGTATGCTGATGGTATCCCGCGCGCGTTTATGCAGCGCATTGTATTGAAGGAGTGACTGTGGATTTTCTGTCCGAGTACGCCAGTTTCCTGGCTAAAACCGTGACACTGGTGATCGCCATTCTGGTGGTCCTGGCCAGTTTCGCGGCATTGCGCAGCAAAGGTCGACGCAAGTCGGCCGGCCAGTTGCAAGTCAGCAAACTCAATGATTTCTACAAAGGGCTGCGCGAACGCCTGGAGCAGACCTTGCTCGACAAGGACCAGCTCAAGGCCTTGCGCAAGGTCGAGGCTAAATCCGAGAAAAAGCAAAAGAAGAAACCCGAAGCAAAACCGCGGGTGTTCGTGCTGGATTTCGACGGTGACATCAAGGCATCGGCCACTGAAAGCCTGCGTCACGAGATCACCGCGCTGCTGACCCTGGCCACGCCCAAGGATGAAGTGGTGCTGCGTCTGGAAAGCGGTGGCGGCATGGTTCACAGCTACGGCCTGGCATCCTCGCAACTGGCGCGCATCCGCGATGCGGGCGTGCCTTTGACCGTGTGTATCGACAAGGTCGCGGCCAGTGGCGGTTACATGATGGCGTGCATCGGCGAGAAGATCATCAGCGCGCCGTTCGCAATTCTCGGCTCGATCGGCGTGGTGGCGCAGTTGCCCAACGTCAATCGCCTGCTGAAAAAGCACGACATCGATTTTGAAGTCCTCACCGCCGGCGAGTACAAACGCACCCTCACCGTGTTTGGCGAAAATACCGAGAAGGGCCGTGAGAAGTTCCAGGAAGACCTGGACATCACTCACCAGCTGTTCAAGAACTTCGTTTCCCGCTATCGCCCGCAACTGGCCATCGACGAAGTGGCGACCGGCGAAATCTGGCTCGGCATCGCGGCGCTGGACAAGCAATTGGTGGACGAGCTCAAGACCAGCGATGAATACCTCGCCGAGCGCGCGAAGAAATCAGAGCTTTATCACCTGCACTACGCTGAACGCAAAAGCCTGCAAGAGCGCATCGGCATGGCGGCCAGCGGTTCGGTCGACCGCGTATTGCTGAGCTGGTGGAGTCGGTTGACCCAGCAACGCTTCTGGTGATTTTTCAAAACACCGTCGTCTGAAAAATGAAACCGTGGATAGCCTCCACGGTTTTTTTTGCCTCTCGCAAGGCCGCGCTTTCCGTGCGCATGCAGCGAAATTTCCTATCGTCACTGTCAATCGGTCCGGCTTTTTCGGCAGCCCGGGTTGGGTAGGGTGGTGTTCCTGAAATGATTGCAATGGAATGCACCATGAAAGAGCTCCCTTATAACAACGCTGCCGGCCCGCATCCTGCGCCCTCTGCACGAATGCGAGACGAACTGAAAGCCGCGCTGGATATCGCGCTGCCCCAAACCCCCGGCCAGTTTGGCGAACACCTGATCAAGGAGAAATGGGGCCAGGGTATTGATCCGCAGACAGCCTTGTTGGTTACGCTTGATTACAACTACAAGGGCCATCCTGCCATTGATGGTACTGAGCAAGGGCAAGTGGCGAGCTCACAATCGCTGCTGCAAACGTTGTTATCCAACTATCAGTCTGTGGGTGACGGGCGTTTCGCTGAAACCGTGTTCGGCCTGTACACGCCGCCGGATATCGGGCCTGCCGTACGCATTGTGAGAAACGTCGATGAGTTCGCCGATCACGGCAGCGGCAATCACCAGACGTATGAAGGCATCTATCGCCAAACCACACCGCAAGTTTACGGGCCTTCAACACAGATCAACCTGAGGCCCGCCGATTACAAGAAATGGGTCTGGGAACTGGAACTGAAGGACTTGTACGAAGCGTATCTCGGTCAGGCCTGGCCAGCCGACGACGTGCTTGTTGCAGCCGAACCTTACGCACTGAGGACGTCGGTCAAAGCGGCGTTCGTCATGGCCGCCTGGTTGCAGTTTCACGAACAGCGCCTGTCGCCAAAAGGCCTGGAACTGGCGATGCAAGCGGCGGGTTTGCCAGCGGATCAGCCATGGGAAACACTCACCACCGGGCAGCTGCAAGCACCGACGCACACGCCTTCCTCGGTCAGGATCGGCCGGCTAAAGCTCTACCGTTATACCTCGACCGAAATCTGGGCCTTTCGTGACACAGCAAGCCCCAGAGTGCTGTTGTACATTCCCGGCAACTCTTCTCCGCTGCACGAATTCGTCGATGCCGTTCAACTGCACCAATGGATTGTCGCTCAAGGCCGGGTGAGTGAGACCAGGCAGGCATTGGCCGCCCACTTTGCTGAAGATGACCGCGAAGACGGTACGTTTCATGCCGGTGTTCTGACGGCGCTGGATGGCATGGCGTTGTATCCGGCAAAACACTGGCTGACGAACAATGCCGGTTTTTTCAACAACGACGGCTACTGGAACCCGGGCGAGTACATTGGCTACGACGATCCGGCATCTGACACCGATCCGTTTGCCCAGTGCGTGCTGACGATGAAGCAGGCAGCCCGGGCCAGCATCAAAAGCATCCGTGACGATGCCCAGGTCAATCGTGACAATCTAAGCGCGGTCGTTGAGCCGATTGTTCAGTGGGTGAACCGGTTCGGGCCCTTGGCGTTGTTCGTTCCGGGAGGCGAGGGGATATTGGCGTTGGCCGGGCTTATCGATGCGGGCTACGGCATTGATCAGGTGGTCAATGGCAAGACATCCAGCGAGCGCTCAGAGGGCGTGACGCGCACTGTTTTTGGCTTGCTCAATGCCTTGCCGATCGTCGCGGAGGTGGCGCAAAAAGGTGACGCAGTCATCGTCGATTCAGCAGAGGAAGGCGCAAGGCCCGTGCCGGAAGTGGCCGTTGCTCCAACGCCAGGCCCTTCGAACGTGGTGCCGGCGACCCGCGTCGAGCTCATGCGCGCAATTGGCCCCTCTGTGGCGTCGTTCAGCGATGAAGTGCTGGCGCAGATCGGCAAGGTCAGCACAATTGACGACGACATGCTGCGGTTGATCCAGACTGGCCGCTCGCCGACGCCCTTGTTGGCTGACACCATCAATCGCTTCAGGATCGATCAGGATCTCGGGCCGTCCGGGGACCCAGCTCTATTCGGCCAACGTTACGCTGAACTGCAACGTTCAGAGCTTGAATGGGTCCGGTTGTTCCAGGACCAATACCCGGACCTGCCAACAAGCGCAATCGAACAAATGCTCGACCGCTATGGCGTGGATCTCCAAAGAGCGCCCGAGATGGCCGAGGCCAGGCAGGTTTTCGCACGTCTGGACAGCAAGGCGCGGCAATACCAACAGCATGTGCGGCTCAATCGTGCCTATGAAGGCTTTTATCTGCGCTCGGTGGTGAACGTCGATTCGGACAGGCTGGCATTGCACTCCCTGAAAAACCTGCCCGGCTGGCCTCAGGATTTACGGATCGAGGTCCTCGACGGTTCGTCCACTGGCCGGGTTCTTGACCGTTGCGGTCCCCTCGATACCCCGCATTCCCGAAACGTCATCAAGGTGGGAGACCGTTATCTGCGGAAAGGCAGGCAAACGGATTTCTACGACGCGATCCTCGGCGTGCTGTCGGAGGAGGAGCGCTCAGTGTTGCATCTCACGTCGCTGGATCCAGCCAGCGAGTTGCGGCTCAACCTCAGCGATCATGCATTGTCCCGAACCGAAACCCTGCTTGGCTTGCAAAGGCTCGACTCCGGGTTGACCTTCGAACGGCAGGGGCTGCGCGGTGGAGGCTACCCGACGACGCCTCAGGGTGACGCCATGAAACTGCAGGCCACCCGGTTACAGATCAAAGACATTTACCCGGACTTCACCGACGCGGACGCGGATCAGGTCATACAGCGCGCGGGTGTATCCGTACAGGCGCACATCGACGGGCTGAATCTGCAGTTGCACCAACTCAACACCGAGTTGATGGACTGGGTCGATCAAGCCGCGCAAGACATTGCCGACATCGAACTTCCCTTGCTGGGCATGGGCGACGAAGCCGCTGCGGGTATGAGCCATGCACAAATCGCCGTGCACAATGCGCATGTCCTGCAAACGGGCTTTAATGAGGAGCGAGCGATCAGGACAGAGCTCGCCGTAGAGCTTGTCGCCATCTGGCAAAAACGCGGGCCACCACTAAATCGCCTGTACTCAGGCGAGCAACTGCGCGGCATCAGGCTCGATCTTGCCTTCGAGAACTATCACCGACTGCCCACTCTGAGTGTCCGGCTGGACGATGTGCTCGAATTGTCGATGCAAGGCTTCCATCTGACCGAGGAGGGCAGTCTGAACGGCTTTCTCGAGAGCTTTCCGAATCTTGAGACGTTGAATCTGGAAAACGTCGACTTGCGTCATTTCTCCGGGGACGGCCACGAGGGGGGCGCCTTGCCTCCTTCCCTTTGCGGGCTGAGACACCTGTCCTCACTCAATCTGCGCGCCACCCAACTGGTATTCAGTGAGCGCGCCGCTTCGCAACTGACCGACCTGACCAGTCTGCAAAGCCTCGACCTGAGCGACAACCCGTTGGGTGTACCGCCTGTGGTGCTCGGCTTGAACAACCTGCGCCAGCTCAACCTGAGGAATACCGGAATAAGTCGATGCCCGGTCGGGATCATGCCTGAGTCGTACCTGACCTCCCTTGATTTGCGCGATAACCAGATCACGCGGGTCCCCCAGGCGGTGCTGAACCAGGCCATCGCCAGGGACCGGGTGCTGCTGTGGAACAACCCGTTGACCGATGAAGACACGTTGCGACGACTGAAAACACATCGAGAGCAAACGGGGATCAACTTGTGGTTGAGTGCGGCGGGGCCTGACTATGGGAATCCGTTGGCCTGGTTGAACGGGACTGAAGCAGGGTTGCGCGATGCCCGGCTGCAAATCTGGCAGCGACTGGCGCTCAAGCCAGGTGGCGGGCGGTTTTTAGGGACCATGAACACATTGACGCTCACCCCGGATTTCCAGGTCAACTATCCAGACCTTCAGGCACGGGTATGGCGACTGTTGACGGAAGCAGACGCTTCGGACCAGTTGTGGGGGCGATTGAGCAGGAATACACCTATGCCGGAGGGCGCTTTCGACAACCCTCTTGCAGTTTTCGCGGTGCTGGAAAACCGTGCGCAGCTATACCGGGACTGGGTGGCCTTGGGGCAACCGATTCCGATCGAGCGATAGCAGATTGGTGGAGCTGATAAAGCCCTGACCCCATGGGGTCAGGGCTTTATGTGGTCAGCGGCGACGGAACAGCGGCAGCGGTTCGTCGGTGGCGGCCTGATAGGTCACCGAGAAGTCCTTGAGACCTTCCAGGGCTTCGTACGGGTCTTTATCGGCGCGCACTGCAAAGGCGTCGAAACCGCAGCGATGCATGTAGAACAACTGGTCGCGCAGCACATCGCCGATCGCCCGCAGTTCGCCTTTGAAACCGTAACGATCACGCAGGAGGCGGGCGTTGGAGTAATTGCGGCCATCGGTGAAGGCCGGGAAGTTCAAGGCGATGACCTGGAAACTCGCCACGTCTTCACCGATTTCTTCAGCTTCTTCGTCGGCATCCAGCCACACGCCCAGGCCGCCGTCGCGGGCCAGGAGCATGCGGCTGTGTTCGCGCCACAGCTGCAACGGGACGATGTAGTCGTCGCAGTTGGTGATCTCGTCGATGTTGAAATCCTTGGGCAGCAAGTGCCAGGTTTCGTCGACGACTTCGTTGTTCTTAATTATTCGCTGCATAGACGCGTTCCTTGAAGAGGTCGATGCCAATACGCTGATAGGTGTCGATGAAACGCTCGTCTTCGGTACGTTGTTCGATGTACACGTCGATCAGTTTCTCGATCACGTCTGGCATGGCGTCCTGGGCAAAGGACGGGCCGAGGATCTTGCCCAGGCTCGCATCACGGCTGGCGCTGCCGCCGAGGGATACCTGGTAGAACTCTTCGCCTTTCTTGTCCACCCCGAGAATACCGATGTGGCCGACGTGGTGGTGACCACAGGCGTTCATGCAGCCGGAGATGTTCAGGTCCAGTTCGCCGATGTCGAACAGGTAATCCAGGTCGTCGAAACGGCGCTGGATCGATTCGGCGATCGGGATCGACTTGGCGTTGGCCAACGAGCAGAAATCGCCGCCAGGGCAGCAGATGATGTCGGTCAGCAAACCGATGTTCGGCGTGGCGAAACCTTGCTCGCGCAATTCGCCCCACATGGCGAACAGTTGGGACTGTTCGACGTCGGCCAGAATGATGTTCTGCTCGTGGGACGTACGCAGTTGACCGAAGCTGTAGCGATCGGCCAGGTCGGCCACGGCGTCGAGCTGCTTGTCGGTGATGTCGCCCGGCGCAACGCCGGTCGGCTTCAGGGACAGGGTCACGGCAACATAGCCCGGCTTTTTGTGCGCCAGGGTGTTGCGGGTGCGCCAGCGGGCGAAGCCCGGGTGTTGCTTGTCGAGTTCGGCCAGTTCGGCAGTCTGGTTGTCCAGCGCCTTGTAGTCCGGGTCGACGAAGTGTTTGGCGACGCGATGCACTTCGGCTTCGGTCAGCGTGGTCTGGCCACCGCGAAGGTGTTCCATTTCCGCGTCGACTTTCTGCGCGAAGACTTCAGGCGTCAGGGCCTTGACCAGAATCTTGATCCGAGCCTTGTACTTGTTGTCACGACGGCCATAGCGGTTGTACACGCGCAGGATGGCGTCGAGGTAGCTCAACAGGTCTTGCCACGGCAGGAATTCATTGATGAACGCCCCGACCACCGGCGTACGACCGAGGCCGCCACCGACCAGCACACGGAAACCCAGTTCGCCAGCGGCGTTGTGCACCGGCTCAAGGCCGATGTCGTGGACTTCGATGGCCGCACGGTCGGAAGTCGAACCGTTGATGGCGATCTTGAACTTGCGCGGCAGGTAAGCGAACTCCGGGTGGAACGTGGTCCACTGGCGGACGATCTCGCACCATGGGCGCGGATCGATCAGCTCGTCGGCAGCGACACCGGCAAACTGGTCGGTGGTGACGTTGCGCAGGCAGTTGCCGCTGGTCTGGATCGCGTGCATCTGCACGGTCGCCAGTTCGGCAAGGATGTCCGGGATGTCTTCCAGCGCCGGCCAGTTGAACTGCACGTTCTGGCGGGTGCTGATGTGGGCGTAGCCCTTGTCATAGTCGCGGGCAATCTTCGCCATCATTCGCGTCTGGCGCGAAGTCAGCTGGCCGTAAGGCACCGCCACTCGCAACATCGGCGCGAAGCGTTGGATGTAAAGCCCGTTTTGCAGACGCAGAGGGCGGAATTCTTCTTCGCTCAGCTCGCCTGCCAGATAGCGTCGGGTCTGATCACGGAACTGCTTGACGCGGTCCTCGATGATCCGCTGATCGTACTCGTCGTATACGTACATATAAGTCCTGTTCTCAGGCTTGGGCCGGTCGGATCCAGTTGCGTTTTTCGCCTGGAAAGTCTCCGATACTGCCTCGGCAATTCTGCGCGCACGGCCGCGCACTCCCAACGGAGCCGGGGCAAGATACCAGTTTGGAGTTATGCGCAAAAGTGATGTTTGAGTATATGTAAAGAACCAAATCGACTAACGAGAATCGTTACTACTAAACCCGTATTTGTGGTGTGGGCAATCATCGTCTTAACTGTGGTCGAGTCTTTATGCAATCACCGATAAAACCGACAAGAGGCGATGCAATGAGCAACCCTACCAAAGCTTCAAAGCCTGACAGTACGGTCGATGCTTGGGCCATTCTGTTTCTGATCATTCTGGTCGTGGGGACAGCGGTATTTTGGGTCAGCCATCAATAACCGACCCCGTCCGGGCCCGGTCCCGACAATTGTCGGACAAAAACTGCAATAAACGCCGTTTTACGGGTGTTCGCTGGCTATAATGCGCGGCGAATTTCCGGGGGCTCGGACGATCAATGTCGAAGTTTTTCTACACCTTCCTGTTGCTGCTCGGCACGGTTTACGGCCCTGCTGTGCGTGCGGAATCGGTGTTGTTCCTGAATCCCGGGGAAACTGACGAAGCCTTCTGGGTCAGCTATTCGCAATTCATGCAGGCGGCCGCCACGGACCTGGGTATCGACCTGCGGATTCTCTATTCCCGGCGCATGCCGGAACTCACGCTGGCGCAAGCGCGCCGTGCACTGCAAGGTCCCGATCGTCCGGACTATCTGATCTTCGCCAACGAACAGTACATTGCCCCGCAAGTGTTGCGTCTGGCGCAAGGCAGCGGCGTGAAGCTGTTTATGGTCAACGCGTCGCTGACGGCCAACCAAATGAGCCTGTTGGGTGAACGCCCTGATCGACTGGGCAGCCTGGTGCCCAACGACGAGGAGGGCGGTTACCTGATGGCCAAGGAGCTGATTCGCCAGCATCCGCCCGTGGCGCCCGGCCAGGTGATTGAGTTGCTGGCGTTCTCCGGCCTGAAGATCACGCCGTCGGCGCAACTGCGTGAGCAAGGCATGATGCGAGCGCTGGCCGAGCACCCGCAAGTGCGTTTGCGGCAACTGGTTTACAGCGGTTGGACCCGCGAACGTGCATATGAACAGGCAAAGTTGCTGTTCCGGCGCTACCCGAAAGTCTCGCTGGTGTGGTCAGCCAATGACGAAATGGCGTTTGGCGCCATGCAGGCGTACTCGGAGACGGGCGGTGTGCCCGGAAAGGACGCATTGTTCAGCGCGGTCAATACCTCGACGGCCGCGTTGCAGGCAAAGGTCGATGGAAAGTTGAGCGTATTGTTGGGCGGGCATTTCACTTTGGGTGGTTGGGCGCTGGTGCAGGTGCATGACCTTGATCGGGGCGTGGACATCAGCCAGTACGGCGGCCGTGACCGCCAGATTCCGCTGCTGCAACTGGTCGACAGGGCAACCGCCAGGCGAATGCTGGCCATGGGTGAATCGCCGGACTACGGCGTGAACTTCCGCCGAATGTCGGCCAAGGGCCGGCCTGTGTCCTATCGTTACCCGTTCAGCTTGCAAACCCTGATGCGCTAAACCCCGGCCAGCATGATCACCAGTTGCACGATGCCGTAGAGCGTCAATGCAAACACCGCCGTGAACAGAATCCCCAGAATCACGAAATGACTCGGCTTGCCGTGGGTGAAATCCCGCGCGCGGTTCTTTCCGCTTTGCACCCCGAACGCCGCCGCCATGACGCTGTGCAGCATTTGCCAGAAAGTAGGCGGCTTGTTGTCGACTGGATCGTCCATAAACCCCTCGTCACTTGTGTGTGAATCGTAAGCATAGACATTCCAACCGGATCCTGTAGGAGCGAGGCTTGCCCGCGAAGAAGCCACCGCAGTCCTACAGGAAAACCGCGTCATCGTTCTTCGCGGGCAAGCCTCGCTCCTACAGAGGCGATGCTCAGCGCGAAGAGTGGTTAGTTGTCGTAACCCAGGTTCGGCGCCAGCCAGCGTTCGGTCACGCTCAACTCCTGACCTTTACGCGAGGTGTAGCTCTGCACCTGATCCTTGTCGATCTTGCCCACTGCGAAGTACTGCGCCTGCGGGTGAGCGAAGTACCAGCCGCTGACCGCCGCCGCCGGGAACATCGCGTAGTGTTCGGTGAGGAACACGCCGCTACGGCCGGCACGCATTTCGGCGGCCTCGGGGTCGAGCAGCGCAAACAGCGCGGCCTTCTCGGTGTGATCGGGGCACGCCGGGTAGCCCGGAGCAGGGCGGATGCCGGTGTATTGCTCTTTGATCAGCGCCTCGTTGTCCAGCGTCTCGTCCTTGGCATAACCCCAGTAATCCTTACGAACCTGCTGGTGCAGCCATTCGGCGCAGGCCTCGGCCAGACGATCGGCCAGGGCCTTGACCATGATCGAGTTGTAATCGTCGCCGGCGTCCTGATACGCCTTGGCCACTTCTTCGGCACCGATGCCGGCGGTGGTGATGAAGCCACCCACGTAGTCAGTGATTTCGCTGTCCTTCGGTGCAACGAAGTCGGCCAGGGAGAAGTTCGGCTTGCCGTCGGTCTTGATGATCTGCTGACGCAGGTGATGCAGCTTGGCCAATGGCTTGCCGTCATCGCCGTAGACTTCGATGTCGTCGTCACGCACCTGGTTGGCTGGCCAGAAGCCGAACACTGCGCGGGCGCTGATCAGTTTTTCGTCGATCAGTTTGGCGAGCATTTCCTGGGCATCGGCGTACAGCGCGGTGGCGGCTTCACCGACCACTTCATCCGTGAGGATGCGCGGGAACTTGCCGGCCAGGTCCCAGGAGATGAAGAACGGCGTCCAGTCGATGTATTCGGCCAGGACTTTCAGGTCGATGTTGTCCAGCACTTTGGAGCCGGTGAACGTCGGTTTGACCGGCGCGTAGGTGCTCCAGTCGAACTGCGGCTTCTTGGCGATGGCCGCCGGGTAGCTCAGGCGTTCGGTGCGGGCGCTGCGGTTGGCAGTGCGTTCGCGAACGTCGATGTATTCCAGACGGGTCTTCTCGACGAAACCGGCTTTCAATTCCTTGGACAGCAACTGCGTCGCCACGCCCACGGCGCGGGAAGCGTCGGTCACGTAGATCACTGCGTCGTTGCTGTACTTGGGCTCGATCTTCACCGCCGTGTGTGCCTTGGAGGTGGTCGCGCCGCCGATCATCAACGGCAGGTGGAAGTCCTGACGCTGCATCTCGCGGGCGACGTGGACCATTTCATCCAGCGACGGCGTGATCAGGCCGGACAGGCCGATGATGTCGCACTTCTGCTCCTTGGCCACTTGCAGGATCTTCTCGGCCGGCACCATCACGCCGAGGTCGACGATGTCGTAGCCGTTGCAGCCGAGTACCACGCCGACGATGTTCTTGCCGATGTCGTGCACGTCGCCTTTCACCGTGGCCATCAGGATCTTGCCCTTGGCTTCCGGCTTGTCACCTTTTTCCAGTTCGATGAACGGGATCAAGTGGGCTACGGCCTGCTTCATCACGCGAGCGGATTTCACCACCTGCGGCAGGAACATTTTACCGGCACCGAACAGGTCGCCGACGATGTTCATGCCGGACATCAGCGGGCCTTCGATCACCTCGATCGGGCGGGCGAACGACTGGCGCGATTCTTCGGTGTCTTCGACGATGTGCGTGGTGATGCCCTTGACCAGTGCGTGCTCAAGACGTTTGTTGACCTCCCAGCCGCGCCATTCTTCGGTCTCGGCTTCCTTGACGCTGCCGTCGCCCTTGTACTTGTCGGCGATGGCGAGGAGGGCGTCGGTGCCTTCCGGGGTGCGGTTGAGGATCACGTCTTCGACGGCGTCGCGCAATTCCACCGGGATCTGGTCGTAGATCTCCAGTTGGCCGGCGTTGACGATACCCATGGTCAGGCCGTTGCGGATCGCATACAGCAGGAACACCGAGTGAATCGCCTCACGTACCGGGTTGTTGCCACGGAACGAGAACGACACGTTCGACACGCCGCCCGAAGTCAGGGCGTACGGCAGTTCGTCGCGGATGTAGGCACAGGCGTTGATGAAGTCCACAGCGTAGTTGTTGTGTTCTTCAATACCGGTGGCCACGGCAAAGATGTTCGGGTCGAAGATGATGTCTTCCGGCGGGAAGCCGACTTCGTTGACCAGAATGTCGTAGGAGCGTTTGCAGATCTCTTTCTTGCGCGCTTCGGTGTCGGCCTGGCCAGCTTCGTCGAACGCCATCACGACGACTGCAGCGCCGTAACGCTTGCACAGCTTGGCGTGATGGATGAACTGCTCGACGCCTTCTTTCATGCTGATCGAGTTGACGATGCCCTTGCCCTGGATGCATTTCAGGCCGGCTTCGATCACTTCCCATTTCGAGGAGTCGATCATGATCGGTACGCGGGAGATGTCCGGTTCGCCGGCAATCAGATTGAGGAAGGTCACCATGGCCTTCTTCGAATCGAGCATCCCTTCGTCCATGTTGATGTCGATCACCTGGGCGCCGGCTTCGACCTGCTGCAGGGCGACTTCCAGGGCTTCAGTGTAGTTGTCTTCACGGATCAGGCGGGCGAATTTGGCCGAGCCGGTGATGTTGGTGCGCTCGCCGACGTTGACGAACAACGAGCTGCGATCAATGGTGAACGGCTCCAGGCCGGAGAGGCGGCAAGCCTTGGGAATGTCCGGGATTTCACGCGGTGCATAACCGGCCACGGCTTTGGCGATGGCTTCGATATGGCCCGGCGTGGTGCCGCAGCAACCACCGACGATGTTGAGGAAGCCGCTTTGGGCGAACTCTTCGATGACCTTGGCGGTTTGCGACGGCAGTTCGTCGTACTCGCCGAATTCGTTCGGCAGGCCGGCGTTCGGGTGCGCCGAAACGTGGGTGCCGGCCTTGTTCGACAGCTCTTCCAGGTACGGGCGCAGTTCGCTGGCGCCGAGGGCGCAGTTCAGGCCGACCGAAATCGGTTTGGCGTGGGCCACGGAGTTCCAGAACGCTTCGGTGGTCTGGCCCGACAGGGTACGGCCGGAGGCGTCGGTGATGGTGCCGGAAATCATGATCGGCAGCTCGATGCCCGACTCTTCGAACACGCCTTGTACGGCGAAGATCGCGGCTTTGGCGTTCAGGGTGTCGAAAATGGTTTCGATCAGGATCAGGTCGGCGCCGCCTTCGATCAGGCCTTTGGTGGCCTCGGTGTAGTTTTCCACCAGTTCATCGAAGGTTACGTTGCGATAGCCGGGGTTGTTCACGTCCGGGGACAGCGAGCAGGTGCGGCTGGTCGGGCCGAGCACGCCGGCGACGAAGCGCGGCTTGTCCGGGTTCTCGAGGGTTTTCGCATCGGCGATCTTGCGGGCCAGGCGAGCGCCTTCTACGTTCAGTTCGTAGGCCAGTTCTTCCATGCCGTAGTCGGCCATGGAAATCCGCGTGGCGTTGAAGGTATTGGTTTCCAGAATGTCAGCGCCGGCATCCAGGTAGGCTTTTTCGATGCCACCGATCACGTCCGGGCGCGTCAGCACCAACAGGTCGTTGTTGCCTTTGACATCGCTTGGCCAGTCGGCAAAGCGTTTGCCACGGTAATCCTGTTCTTCGAGCTTGTAGCTCTGGATCATCGTGCCCATGCCGCCATCGAGAATCAGAATGCGCTCTTTGAGGGCGTGCTTGAGGGCTTGAAGGCGAACACTGCGATCGGACATTGGGACTACTCGGAAAGACCATGACGAAGGGCGGAATCATAGCAAACCTGTGCGGTTTTAGAGCATGTCGGGGAATTGCATGAATATCGCTCATGTTGGTCGGCGCGCTGTCCCGGTAGAATCGCTGCGTTTTTTCAAGGATCGGGAACAGGGACATGTCGTATCGCGTCGTCATCAGCAGCGTGCTGCTGTTTTTAAGCTGGGGCGCCGTGGCGCAGGGCCTGGCGCCTTCCGCTGCCATTTCCTACACCCGCGACATCCAACCGATCTTCACCGAAAAGTGCGTGGCCTGCCATGCCTGCAATGACGCCGCCTGTCAGCTCAACCTGGGCAGCGGCGAAGGCGCGGCGCGCGGTGCGTCGAAAGTCCCGGTTTACGACGGCGACCGCAGCCAGGCGGCCGCGCCGACCCGGTTGTTTTATGACGCCTTCGGCAAGCACGCCTGGCAGCAAAAAGGCTTCTATCCGGTACTTGACGCCCAGGGCAGCCAGGCCGCGTTGATGGCGCGGATGCTGGAACTGGGTCACAAAACGCCTTTGACGCCTAACGCCAAATTGCCGGAAGACATCGTCCTGGGCCTCAATCGTGAAAACATGTGCGCGATGCCGGCCGAGTTCGACGGTTACGCGGGCGCTCATCCGAAGGAAGGCATGCCGCTGGCGGTCACCGGCCTGACCGATCAGCAGTACCAGACGCTGCAACGCTGGCTGGCCTCGGGTGCGCCGATCGATGAACAAGGCCTGGTGCCTTCGGCGAAAGAAGCCTTGCAAGTGGTGCAGTGGGAAAACCTGCTCAACTCGCCGGGCGCCCGGCAGAGTCTGGTGGGGCGCTGGTTGTTCGAGCACTGGTTCCTTGCCCACATTTACTTCAAGGACGGTGAGCCGGGGCATTTCTTCCAGTGGGTGCGTTCGCGCACGCCGACCGGCCAGCCGATTGACCTGATCAACACCCGCCGCCCGAATGACGATCCGGGCACGCAGGTGTATTACCGCTTGTGGCCGGTGCAGGGCGTGATCGTGCAGAAGACCCACATCACCTACCCGCTGAGCGCGGCGAAGATGGCGCGGGTCAAAAGCCTGTTCTACAACGGCAACTGGCAGGCCAATGCCTTGCCTGGCTACGGTCCGGAACGCCGGGCCAATCCGTTTGCCACGTTCGAGGCGATCCCGGCGCAGGCGCGCTATCAGTTCATGCTCGATAACGCCGAATACTTCGTGCGCACGTTTATCCGCGGGCCGGTGTGCCGTGGGCAGATCGCCACGGATGTGATTCGCGATAACTTCTGGGCGCTGTTCCAGGCACCGGAACATGATCTCTACATCATCGACCCGATCTACCGCGGCCAGGCCACGCCGTTGCTGGCCATGCCGGGGCAGAACGACGATGTCGGCAGCGTGCTGAGCCTGTGGCATGACTATCGCGACAAACGTAACGAGTACGAAGTGCTGCGCCGCGACAACTACGCCGACGCGCCCGCGCCGAGCTGGTCGACTTTGTGGGCCGGCAACGACAATGCGCTGCTGACCATCTTCCGGCATTTCGACAGCGCCTCGGTGAACAAGGGCCTGATCGGCGATGTGCCGCAAACGATGTGGCTGTTCGATTTCCCGTTGCTGGAGCGCACGTATTATCAGTTGGCGGTCAACTTCGACGTGTACGGCAACGTTTCCCATCAAGCGCAGACGCGCCTGTATTTCGACCTGATCCGTAATGGCGCCGAGCAGAATTTCCTGCGCCTGATGCCCGCTGATTCACGCGACGACTATCTCGACGACTGGTACCAGAGCAGCGGCAAATTCAAGATGTGGCTGGATTACGAGGCCATCGACAACGACAAGCCGACGGCGCTGAACCTCGACGAAAAAGACCCGAAACGCGACTTTTCCATGCAACTGCTGGCCCGTTACGGCGAGCTCAATGCCAAGCCCGATCCGATCAACCGTTGCGACGGGGCCTATTGCTCGCGGCCGAACATCGACCCGGATTTGCAGAGCGCCGAGCAGGCCTTGAGTCGCCTGGCATCACGGCCCGCCGCCGGGCTGAAGGTCATTGATCAACTGCCGGAAGCGACGATGTTGCGTATCGAAGCCGCGAGCGGCAAACGCGAGGTTTATAGCCTGTTGCGCAACCGCGCGCACAGCAACGTCGCATTCCTGCTCGGTGAGTCTCTGCGTTATCAGCCGGGGCTCGACACGCTCACGATCTTTCCGGGTGTGCTCAGCAGCTATCCGAACTTCATGTTCAACATTCCCGCCGATCAGGTGCCGGCCTTTGTCGAGGCGATGGAAAACGCCAAGGACGCCAATCGCTTCGAGAAAATCGTCGAACGCTGGGGGATTCGCCGCAGTCATCCGCAATTCTGGTTCTACTTCCATGACCTGAGCCGGTACGTCCACGAAACCGACCCGGTGGAAGAGGGCGTGCTGGACATGAACCGCTACGAGAATCTTTGATCTTTTGACAGCGGGCCGGTGCCGGTCTCTATGGGCGCCGCCCCCCCTGTGGGAGCCGGCTTGCTGGCGATAGCGTCCTTGAAATCACATTGATGTTGAATGTGACGCCGCCATCGCCAGCAAGCCGGCTCCTACAGGGGGGTGGAGTGCCAGCCGTGTGCGCCGTGACCATTGGTTTGAGGTTGTGGGCAAATTTTGAATGGGTGGCGAAATGCAGCTATTGGTGGCTTAAAGCCCGGATTGACGGCGAATCACCGGGCCCTGGCGCGCTGGCGCTTTCCCGACAAAAATACTAGGACTTTGTGCGGCGCGATGATTGGCGTAAACTGCGCCCAAGCCTGCGAGGAGTTTCCATGACCGCTATTACCATTACCGACGCCGCCCACGATTACCTGGCTGATCTGCTCTCCAAGCAGAACACCCCGGGCATCGGCATCCGCGTCTTCATCACCCAGCCTGGCACCCAGTACGCCGAAACCTGCATTGCTTATTGCAAGCCGGGCGAAGAAAAACCCGAAGACACTGCGCTGGGGCTGAAAAGCTTCACTGCTTACATCGACTCGTTCAGCGAAGCTTTCCTGGATGATGCGGTTGTCGACTACGCCACCGACCGCATGGGCGGCCAACTGACCATCAAGGCGCCAAACGCCAAAGTCCCGATGGTCAACGCCGACAGCCCGATCAACGAGCGCATCAACTACTACCTGCAAACCGAGATCAACCCGGGGCTCGCGAGCCACGGCGGTCAGGTCAGCCTGATCGATGTGGTCGATGATGGCATCGCCGTTCTGAAGTTCGGCGGCGGTTGCCAGGGCTGCGGCCAGGCAGACGTCACCCTGCGTGAAGGCATCGAGCGCACCTTGCTCGAGCGCATTCCCGAGCTCAAGGGTGTTCGTGACGTGACTGACCACACGCAGAAAGAAAACGCCTACTACTAAGGTGTTCGCTGCGACATGAAAAACGGCGCCCCGTGAGCGCCGTTTTTTTATGGGCCAAATTCATTGGCCCCATCGTCGGAACGCCGCCCGGAGCCGGCTCACTCCCACATTAGATCTGTGGCGGACACAAATCCCCTGTGGGAGCGAGCCGGCTCCGGGCGGCGCTCCGACGATGGGGCCCTATGGCCGATACAAATGCGCATGCCCGGCGCGATACAGCGATGACTCACTGAACTGATCACTGTCCAACACCCGACCCACCAGAATCAACGCCGTGCGCCGAAACCCCTTCGCCTCGACCTTCCCGGCAATATCCGCAATCGTCCCCACCACCCAATCCTGATCCGGCCAGGTCGCCCGGTGAATCACCGCAATCGGACAATCCGCGCCGTAATGCGGCAGCAATTCAACCAGGATTTTCTCCAGGTGATTCACCCCCAAATGAATGGCCATGGTCGCCCCATGCTGCGCCAGGCTGCCCAGCTCTTCACCGGCTGGCATCGCGGTCTTGTCGGCGTAGCGGGTCAGGATCACGCTCTGTGACACGTCCGGCAACGTCAGCTCCGCGCCCAACAGCGCCGCACACGCCGCCGTCGCGGTAACACCGGGAATGATTTCAAACGCAATATCGAGTTCGCGCAGGTAACGAATCTGCTCGCCAATCGCGCCATACAGGCTCGGATCGCCGGAATGCACCCGCGCCACATCCTGGCCGTTGGCATGGGCGGTTTTGATCAGCTCGATGATCTGTTCCAGGTGCAGTTCGGCGCTGTTGACCACCTGTTCGGCGTTGTGGCCTTCCAGTACGGCGGCGGGCACCAATGAGCCGGCGTAGATGATTACCGGGCAGCTGCGAATCAGCCGCTGGCCTTTGACGGTGATCAGTTCCGGGTCGCCGGGACCTGCGCCAATGAAATAGACGGTCATCGTCGTTTCCTGTCAAAAAAGGGGGCTGGGCAAGGCTTCAGATGAAGATTGCTCATGATCGAAGGCGAGGATTATCGGGGATTTTGCGCCGCGCAGGCCAATGCCAGGGTCGCCTGGGCATATTTTTGTCGGGAAATCAGCAGTTTTGCCGGCGCCTGGGCCAGTTGTTCGGCAAGGGCGAGGGCGGCGCTTTCTGCTACGCCATAGCAGCCGGTGCGCTCAAAAGCGATTTCCGAACGGTGGCTGAGTTGCGGTTGATAACCGGCCAGTTCTTCACTGCTGAAGTACGTCAGCGGCAATTCGAGTTGTGCGGCAAGCTCGATCAGGCCCGGTTCGTCGCGCTTCAGGTCGATGCTGGCCAACGCCGTGATCTGCTGAAGTCCGATTTGATGCGCCTGTAATGCCTGATCGAGTAACGCCCGAAGCGTGCTGACGGGGCAGCCGCGCTGGCAGCCCAGGCCGACCACTAACGTCGGCGCTGTGCTGGTGTCGCTCATGCGTGGTATTGACCATCGCTTTTGCGGCGGAACAACCAGGCGCTGATCAGGCCCAGGGCCAGCCAGAATCCGAGGTTGGTCAGCTGCGAAGCGATTTTGAATTGCGTTTCCAGGGCTTGCGGCGCGAGCATCGAGTGCACTTCCGGTTGTGGTGCACCGATCACGTGAGGGACGGCGAGAATCGCCACGCCCAGGAGCTTCATCAGCCAGTGGCGGCTGAAAGCGATCAGCGCGATGCCGACGGCGGTGGACGCTGCAGTGCCGATCCACCAGATTTGCCGTTGTGCCAGGTCAGCTGCTGCCGTGCCCGGCAGTTCCGGCGGCAGGCCGAGGGTCGGTGCCAGTACAAACGTCGCGTAACCGGCCAGGCCCCAGAGCAAGCCCTGCGAGGTTTTGGTCGGCGAGCGCAGCGTGTAGAGGCCCGCGAGCATCAGGGCAAAACCGACAGCCACTACCAGGTTGCCGCCAGTTGTCGACAGCACGCGCTGCCAGCCGTCTTCCGGCTCCCAGGCTTCTGCATCGTGGGTGTGAGCGGCGGCACCGGCGGCGTGTTCATGAACTTCAACAGCGGCCGGCTCGGATTTTTCGTAGGTCTCGGCCTGCAGAATCAGCGGAGCGACCCAGAAGCTTTGCAGCAGGGTCAGCAACAGGGCGGCCAGCAGCCCTGTGAAACCTGCGGTTTGCGCAATACGCTTGATCATGTCGACAGGTCTCAATGGCACGGGAAGGCGGAGCTGTGACGGGTATCGTGCGCAGCGTTGTGCACCGCTTCGATGTGCGAGAAACCGGCGAAATACACCAGGCACGCGCCAAGGATCGACGCGCAGACGGCGGCGGTCAGGCGTTGAGCCAGGGTGGTCGTGGTGGTGCTGGCGGTTGTGTGGCCGGTGCTGCTGATGATCGACATGGCGCTTCCCTCTGGTCTGTCAGCGGGTGAATAGAGCGCATGGAAGACCCCTGCGAATCGGGCTCGCAGAGATTCAAACAGCGCCCGCCCACCGCGGGTTTGTTATTCAGTGAACGTAATCGTCACTTTGTGTTGCGGGCCGGTCTCCGGGCTCACGAGGGGCTTTGGCGTCAGCCGAAACCTGCAAGCGTCACCTTCCCATGCCGAACTGCTGGCACAGTGGATCTGACGCTTCGCTCGCTTACCGTTGCGGGGGCAGCACCGGACTGACATGGCTTTGAGTAAAGCACATGAATCACCGGTTTCCCGTTTCACCCTGTGAAGGGCACCCGTAACAAGGTGTGTAGGAGAGCATGGGCGGGGGTTGGGCGTCAATTGGCAAGGGTTCTCAACTCGGAACCGAGGTGGATTCTTCGCGGGCAAGCCTCGCTCCTACGGGGCGGCGGTGTTCTTGGTAGGAGCGAGGCTTGCCCGCGAAGGGGCCGGTACGTGCGCCACAAGACATTGACCCGCCCCCACACCATGCGTAGCCTTGCGCATTCGAGGTTCTTCGGCGTTTGCCGGAGCTAAGAAGGGAACGCGGTCGATGCCGCGGCTGCCCCCGCAACTGTGAACGGTGATGTTCGCTGCCACGCCACTGCAAACCTGTCCAACGGGTTCGCGGGAAGGCGCAGCCAACGCCAGTCTCGCGACAGGCACACCGTCAGCCAGGAGACCTGCCTCGACACGAATTCTCACTACAACCGGGCGGGGTGATCCGGTGGCGAACTCTTCCGGGCGCCTGTCGCTGCGGTCGTCGTCCCGCATGCCCGCCACCTTGCCAAAGGGCATCCGATGAAAACACTGGCCAAACTCCCCGTCACCATCGTTACCGGCTTCCTCGGCTCGGGCAAAACCACTTTGCTGCGGCACATGCTCGATAACGCGCAGGGCCGCCGCATCGCGGTGATCGTCAACGAGTTCGGCGAGCTGGGCATCGACGGCGAAATCCTCAAGCAGTGCTCCATCGGTTGCACCGAAGAAGAAGCCAACGGCCGCGTCTACGAACTGGCCAACGGCTGCCTGTGCTGCACCGTCCAGGAAGAATTCTTCCCGGTGATGCGTGAACTGGTGGCCCGTCGCGGCGACCTCGATCACATCCTGATCGAAACTTCGGGCCTGGCCCTGCCAAAACCTTTGGTCCAGGCCTTCCAGTGGCCGGAAATCCGCAGCGCCTGCACCGTTGACGCGGTGATCACCGTGGTCGACAGCCCGGCCGTGGCGGCCGGCACGTTCGCCGCGTTCCCGGACCAAGTGGATGCCCAGCGCAAACTCGACCCGAACCTGGACCACGAATCGCCGCTGCACGAGCTGTTCGCCGACCAACTGGCCAGCGCCGACCTGGTGATTCTCAACAAGGCCGACCTGATCAGCGCCGAAGACCTGGCCCGCGTACGCCTGGAAGTCGCCGAAGAACTGCCGCCCGCCGTCAAAGTCATCGAAGCCAGCAGCGGTCGCCTGCCACTGGACGTGCTGATCGGTCTCGGCGCCGGCTCCGAAGAACACATCGACAGCCGTCATAGCCACCACGATCATCACCACGAAGGCGATGACCATGACGACCACGATCACGACGCGTTCGACTCCATTTCCATCGAACTGCCACAAGCCGACGAAAGCCTGCTGATGGACGCGCTGACGCAATTGGTGGTCAAGCACGGCATCCTGCGGGTCAAGGGTTTCGCGGCGATCCCGAACAAGCCGATGCGCCTGTTGATCCAGGGCGTGGGCACGCGTTTCGACAAGCATTTCGACCGTCAGTGGGGCGCCGACGAAGCGCGCACCACGCGTCTGGTGCTGATCGGCCAGGCGCTCGACGCCGCGCAACTCGAAGCGCAATTGCGCGCCGCGCTCAGCGTTTAACCCATGCACCTGCTCAGGACCCAGCCCGGCGGTTTCGTCTCGGATGACAACATTGCCGACCTTGGACAAACCCCCGCCGAGCTGGTGATCCTGTGCAGCGGCGATTCCAGCCTCGCGCTGCTCGCCGAAGCCGCGCAACAGTTGCCGGACGATTACCCGAGCGTGCGTCTGGCCAACCCGATGCAGGTGCAGAACCACGCCTCGGTCGATTTGTATGTCGACGAAGTGCTGCGCCACGCCAAGGTGATTCTGATCTCGCTGCACGGCGGCATTGCGTATTGGCGTTACGGCGTCGAGCGGTTGGTCGAGCTCTCCCAGCGCGGCGTGCAGCTGATTCTGGTGCCCGGCGATGATCGCCCGGACCCGGAGCTCAGCGACCTGAGCACGGTGGTTGCCGAAGACCGCGACCGGCTTTGGCATTACTTGCGTCAGGGCGGCTTGGCCAACGCGCTCGATCTGTTTCGCTGCCTGGCCACTCGCTGGCTGGAGCGCGACTACGCGTGGGCCGAACCGCAAACCCTGCCACGCACAGCGATTTACCACCCACAGAAAAGTCCCGCCGCACTGCAGGATTGGCAAGCCGACTGGCAGGCCGATCAACCGGTGGCGGCGGTGCTGTTTTACCGCTCGCATTTGCAGGCGGCGAACACCGCTTTCATTGATGTTTTCTGCCAGCGTTTGCAAGCGGCGGGGTTGAATCCCTTGCCGATTGCCGTGGCCAGTCTCAAAGAGCCCGGCTGCCTCTCGGTGGTCGAGGACTGGCTGGATGACGTCGAAGCCTCGGTGATTCTCAACACCACCGGCTTCGCCCAATCCAGCCCCGAAGCGCCGCACTTGCGACCGTTTCGACGCAACATTCCGGTGATCCAGGCCATCTGCGCCCAGGACAACGAACCCGGTTGGCGTGCCAGCGAGCAAGGCCTCGGCCCGCGGGATCTGGCGATGCACATCGCGTTGCCGGAGCTGGACGGGCGGATCATCAGTCGCCCGATCAGCTTCAAGGACCTGGCGTGGCGCAGCGAGCGCAGTCAGTCCGACGTGGTGTGCTATCGACCACAACCGGAACGCATGGATTTTGTCGCCGAACTGGCGCGGCGCTGGATCGATCTGGCGCGGGTGCCGAACAGCGAAAAACGCATTGCCCTGATCCTCGCCAACTACCCGACCCGCGACGGGCGCATCGGCAACGGCGTGGGCCTCGACACACCGGCCGCTGCACTGAATATTCTGCGTGCGCTGCATCAAGAAGGTTACCCGCTGCCGGCCGAACTGCCGGGCAGCGGCACCGAACTGATCCAGCAATTGCTCGGCGGCGTCAGCAATGACCTCGACACCCTCGACCAGCGTCCGTGCCAGCAAAGCCTGGCGATGGATGATTACAACCTGATGTTCAACGCCTTGCCCGAGGCTAATCGTCAGGCAGTGCTGGAACGTTGGGGCACCGCGCAAAACGATCCGATGTTCCGTGGCGGGCGAATGATGATCGCCGGCCTGCGTTTCGGCCTGACCTTCGTCGGCATTCAACCGGCGCGCGGTTATCAGGTGGACCCGAGCGCGGTCTATCACGACCCGAACCTGGTGCCGCCTCACGGTTATCTGGCGTTCTATTTCTGGTTGCGCAACACCTACGGCGCCCACGGCGTGATCCACGTCGGCAAGCACGGCAACCTCGAATGGCTGCCGGGCAAAGGCGTCGGGCTGTCCGAGCATTGCTGGCCGGACGCATTGCTCGGGCCGCTGCCGAACATCTATCCGTTCATCGTCAACGATCCGGGCGAGGGCGCCCAGGCCAAGCGCCGCACGCAAGCGGTGATCATCGATCACCTGATGCCACCGCTGACCCGCGCCGAAACCTACGGCCCGCTGCGCAACCTCGAACTGCTCGCCGACGAGTATTACGAAGCGCAATTGCTTGACCCGCGCCGCGCCCGTGAATTGCAGCGCGACATTCTGCAATTGGTGCGCGACACGCACATCGACCGTGAACTGCAACTGGACGAGAAGCTCGACAGCGACGCCGATGCAGCGATCTGGTTGCCGCGTCTGGACACGTATTTGTGCGATCTGAAGGAATCGCAGATCCGCGATGGCTTGCACATCTTTGGCGAGTCGCCGAGCGGGCGTCTGCGCATCGACACGTTGTTGGCTTTGTTGCGGATTCCACGGGGCGATGGCCGTGGGGCGCAGTCGAGTTTGTTGCGGGCGTTGGCCAAGGCGTTTGGGTTGGGCTTTGATCCGCTGGATTGCGTGTTGGCTGAGCCTTGGGTTGGGCCGCGACCGGATGAGCTGCAATCGCTCAACGATGAAGTCTGGCGCACGGCAGGCGATACCCGCGAACGCCTCGAACTGTTCGCCGCTCAACTGATCTCGCAGACGCTAAATCAATCTGAAGTTATACCCGGACCCTGTGGGAGCGGGGGTGGGGGGCGA
>NZ_CATKQM010000051.1:0-25772 GCF_949768225.1 Pseudomonas sp. IT-P44
CTTGCCCGCGAAGAGGCCGCTCGCCGCGCTGAAGATTACGCCTTGCGAACCCGCAAGCAGCGCCACAACGCCGCCACCATCAACACACTCACCAGCGCCCAGCCCCAGGCCTGCTGATTCTGCAAACCTTCGCGATACAGCTGCGGCGCAATCCCGGCACCGATGATGAAGGTCAGAAGCGCGATTTCACGACGTGGCACACTCACCGGCCGGCACAGATAAACCAGCGCGGGCAGGATGAAAGCTACGCTCGGAAAGCTGCGATAACGCGGATCGAACACCAGTTCGAGCATCATCACCGCCGCTGCAAAACCTGCTGTTGCCAGCAACCAGCCGGCCCGGCGCTCCAGCACATTGAAGGCCCGTTGACGCCAGCCGCTACGGTTACTCAGTGTCAGCGCTGCATGCACCAGTACCAACAAGTTCAAAGCCGTCAGCAACGCAACCCACAACCACTCACTGGTAAACCGGGTGGTGACGCGTGCCAGATCGCCCCAGGCGCCAATCGAACAGGCCGCCAAAGCGCCGAGCAGCGGTAGCACCAACGCAGAGCGGGTACTGCGTACACGACCTCCAAGGATCAGCGTGCCAAGGAAAATCATCCCGCCCACCGCCAGCCACTGCGACCAGTACGGTACGTTGGACACCGGACCGGCCAGCACGCCCTTGTCCTGACGGTCGGCGTCAAACAGGCCCCAGTAACCACCAACGGCCCCTTCGCTGGCGCGTTTCCAGGGTTGGTCGAAGGCTTCGATAAGGTTGTAGTGCCAGCCTTCCTGCTCGGCCATGATCACAAAGCTGCGAATGAACTTGGCCTCATTGACCCGGCTCGGCAGCGCGGTTTCGCGTTGACGACCCTCGCTCGGCCAGCCGGTTTCGCCAATCATCACGTCCTTGGGTGCGAATTTGTTGCCGAACACCTGACGCACTTCGCGAACATGTTGCAGCGCGGCGTCGATGTTCGACGGATCGTCTTCCCAATACGGCAGCAGGTGAATGGTCAGGAAGTCCACCGCCGGGGCAATTT
This sequence comes from Pseudomonas sp. IT-P44, assembly GCF_949768225.1. Taxonomy (NCBI): domain Bacteria; kingdom Pseudomonadati; phylum Pseudomonadota; class Gammaproteobacteria; order Pseudomonadales; family Pseudomonadaceae; genus Pseudomonas; species Pseudomonas sp. IT-P44. The sequence goes on from NZ_CATKQM010000051.1 coordinate 1,028, forward strand.
CCGGGTGTTTGAGCCAGAACTCCCAGACGTCGGCATAAGTGACAGGCTGCTTGACCTGGCTTTTGACCTTGTTGATCAGCCTGGCCAATTGCGCACCGGTGACTTCCTTGCGCAACAGGGCTTCGTTGCCGACGATCACCGACGTGACCACATCCGGGTTGGCGTTGGCCGAGGCGATCAGCAGGTCGACTTCTTTCTCGGTGTCCACCGGGTTGCTGTTCACCCACGCACCGATCATCAACTTCAGACCATGTTTGCGCGCCAGGTCGGGCAAGGCTTCAAGGCCGGTCATGGAATAGGTGCGAATGCATTCGAAGCGGGTGGCCAGCAGCGCGAGGTCGGCGTCCATGCGCTCGGGGCGCAACTTGAACGGCTGATCGAACGGCGATTGGTCCTTGTCGAACGGGGTGTAGGAGGCGCATTGCAGTTTGTGCGTCGCGCTGGCCACGTCCGGCAGAATCACCGGTTTGCCGAGGCCGTACCAAAAACCGCCGAGAGCAAAGAGCCCTAGCAGGCAGGCGAAAAGGTAAGGGAAAAAAGGAAAGCGTGATGTCGCGGGCATGGTCAGGCCGTCTGGGAGCAAAGCCGCGCATGTTACCCGCATTTGTCCCGCGCTTGGTGGCTCGCATAATTTTGACATGCAAAGTTCGGGCGGATCGCCCGAGGCCTTTCAGGTGCTCGTAATTAATGGCGTTCTGATGTCGTTTCTCGATGCCTTGAGGTCGCTGACAGCACAGGTTCAGGTTGGCGTCAGGTTGATTATCGATGCGTCAGTGTTCTCATTAATAAAACGCGCTGATGATCGTACGAGTTTGCGGTGAGGCGTGATGGGCGCGCAGTGCACCATAACAATACGTTGACGCGACTCGGCATCCGTCGAGCGCAGCACTTTCGGGGAAGTAACGATGAAGATGCGACGACTTTTAGGCGCGGGTGCCGCACTGGTACTTGCGATTGGCTCCACGATGGCCAATGCCGAGAGCAAAACCCTGAGCATCGGTTACGTTGACGGCTGGTCCGACAGCGTCGCGACCACCCACGTGGCGGCCGAAGTGATCAAACAGAAACTGGGTTATGACGTGAAGCTGCAAGCCGTCGCCACCGGGATCATGTGGCAGGGTGTGGCCACAGGCAAACTCGACGCCATGCTGTCCGCCTGGCTGCCGGTGACTCACGGCGAATACTGGACCAAGAACAAGGATCAGGTCGTCGACTACGGCCCGAACTTCAAGGATGCAAAAATCGGCTTGATCGTGCCGGAGTACGTGAAAGCTAAAACCCTCGATGACCTGAAAACCGACGACAGCTTCAAAAAACGTATTGTCGGCATCGACGCCGGTTCAGGTGTGATGCTCAAGACCGAGCAGGCAATCAAGGACTACGACCTGACCGGTTACCAACTCAAGGCCAGTTCCGGCGCCGGCATGATTGCCGAGCTGACCCGTGCCGAGAAGAAAAACGAATCCATTGCCGTCACCGGTTGGGTGCCACACTGGATGTTCGCCAAGTGGAAACTGCGCTTCCTGGAAGACCCGAAAGGCGTTTATGGCGCGGCTGAAACCGTGAACAGCATCGGCAGCAAAGAACTGGCAACCAAAGCGCCGGAAGTGGCCAAGTTCCTGAAAAACTTCCAGTGGGCGTCGAAAGACGAAATCGGCGAAGTCATGCTGGCGATTCAGGACGGTGCCAAGCCTGAAGCCGCTGCGAAGGATTGGGTCGCCAAGCACCCGGAGCGCGTTGCAGACTGGACCAAATGATTTGAGCTGACGTTTCTGGTCAGCACTTCTCAAGGCCCCTTGGCATAACAGCCAAGGGGCTTTTTTTTTTTGTGTAGGAGCCAGGCTTGCCGGCGATGGCGTCCTCACAATCGCCATCGCCAGCAAGCCGGCTCCTACAGAAGTTGCGCCGTGCTGGAAAATGGCGATTCTGTCATGTCGCTCTAATACTAAGGTCGTCTGGAACCTGCCCCGCAGCCGCATAGAGTGGATACCGTTCCAACAATAATCTGTGCTGCGAGGATAAAAACAATGAACGACAGCATTTACCTCTCGATTCAAAACAGCCCGCGCTTCAAGGAGCTGGTTAGTAAGCGAGAAAGGTTCGCCTGGATTCTTTCGGCGATCATGCTTGGTCTCTACTCCGGATTCATCCTGTTGATCGCTTACGGGCCGCATATTCTGGGCGCGAAAATCAGCCCTGAGTCATCGATTACCTGGGGCATACCGATCGGTGTCGGGCTGATTGTCTCGGCCTTCATCCTGACCGGGATCTACGTTCGACGCGCCAATGGCGAATTCGACGACCTGAACAATGCGATTCTCAAGGAGGCTCAGCAATGATCCGGCGTCTAATGGCTCTATTGAGCATCGCAGCTTTCGCACCTGGCGCCTGGGCGGCTGACGCCCTGACCGGTGCCGTGCAGAAACAACCCCTGAACATGGCCGCGATCCTGATGTTCGTGGCGTTCGTCGGCGCAACGTTGTACATCACTTACTGGGCCTCCAAGAAAAACAACTCGGCGGCCGACTACTATGCGGCGGGCGGCAAGATCACCGGTTTCCAGAACGGTCTGGCGATTGCCGGCGACTACATGTCCGCGGCGTCCTTCCTGGGTATTTCCGCGCTGGTGTTCACCTCCGGCTACGACGGCCTGATCTACTCGATCGGCTTCCTGGTGGGCTGGCCGATCATTCTGTTCCTGATCGCCGAGCGTCTGCGTAACCTGGGTAAATACACCTTTGCCGACGTGGCGTCCTACCGCCTCGGGCAAACCCAGATCCGTTCGCTGTCCGCTTGCGGTTCGCTGGTGGTAGTGGCGTTCTACCTGATCGCGCAAATGGTTGGTGCCGGCAAGCTGATCCAGCTGCTGTTCGGTCTCGACTATCACGTTGCGGTGATCCTGGTCGGTATCCTGATGTGCATGTACGTGCTGTTCGGCGGCATGCTGGCGACCACTTGGGTGCAAATCATCAAGGCTGTGCTGTTGCTGTCCGGTGCCTCGTTCATGGCGCTGATGGTGATGAAGCACGTCAACTTCGACTTCAGTGCGCTGTTCTCCGAGGCGATCAAGGTTCACCCTAAAGGTGAGGCGATCATGAGCCCGGGCGGTCTGGTGAAAGACCCGATCTCCGCGTTCTCCCTGGGTCTGGCTCTGATGTTCGGTACCGCTGGCCTGCCACACATCCTGATGCGCTTCTTCACCGTGAGTGACGCAAAAGAAGCCCGTAAGAGCGTGCTGTATGCAACCGGCTTCATTGGTTACTTCTACATCCTGACCTTCATCATCGGCTTCGGCGCGATCCTGCTGGTCAGCACCAACCCGGCCTTCAAAGATGCGGCTGGCGCGCTGTTGGGCGGCAACAACATGGCGGCGGTGCACCTGGCCAACGCGGTCGGTGGCAGTATCTTCCTGGGCTTCATCTCGGCGGTAGCGTTCGCGACCATTCTGGCAGTGGTTGCCGGTCTGACCCTGGCCGGCGCTTCGGCGGTGTCTCACGACCTGTATGCCAGCGTGATCAAGAAAGGCAAGGCCAACGAGAAAGACGAGATTCGTGTCTCGAAAATCACCACCATCGCCCTGGCGGTGCTGGCGATCGGTCTGGGTATTCTGTTCGAGAAGCAGAACATTGCGTTCATGGTGGGCCTGGCGTTCTCCATCGCGGCGAGCTGTAACTTCCCGGTGCTGCTGCTTTCGATGTACTGGAAGAAGCTGACGACTCGCGGTGCGATGATCGGCGGCTGGCTGGGTCTGGTCAGTGCTGTTGGTTTGATGGTGCTGGGGCCAACCATCTGGGTGCAGATCCTGGGTCACGAGAAGGCGGTCTTCCCGTATGAATACCCGGCGCTGTTCTCCATGGCCATTGCGTTTGTGGGGATCTGGTTCTTCTCGATTACTGACAAGTCGACTGCTGCGGATAATGAGCGGGCGCTGTTCTTCCCGCAGTTTGTTCGTTCGCAGACTGGGTTGGGGGCGAGTGGGGCGGTTTCGCACTAAGGCTTTGAGTTTGTCTGTGTAATTTGTGTTGAACAGAAATGCCCCGGTCGAGAGATCGGGGCATTTCTTTTGCTGCATTGCTTTTTGTAGGAGCGAGGCTTGCCCGCGAAGACGGTCTGACAGCCGACCATTTTCTTACAGATGTACATATCCATTTCTGCGGTAACGGCTGCTGACGGTTTCGCCCTTACGGCGACTCACTTTTTTTCAAACGCCAAAAAAAGTAAGCAAAAAAGGCTCGCCCCGAGCGTCCGGCCCCTCGCTAAGGCTCGGCGTTCCTTCGCTCCGGCATTCATCCGGGGGCATCGCCCTCCGGTTGGCTTCGCTGGCACCTACATGCGATGAGTTCGACTGCGTCGAACGGCGCTGCGCGCCAATCCCCGGATGAACACCTCCACTCAGCCTTCCGAAGGGGCGGGTGGATCAAGGTCAAAAGCCAAAGCAACAGCAAAATCAAAATCAACGACTGGAGTGAGTTTTCTCTGTAGGAGCGAGCTTGCTCGCGAAAAACGCCCGGACACCGCGCTCATCCAGACAATCCGCGCCATTGCTGGCAAGCCAGCTCCTACAATTTTGACCGTGTGAACCCCATCCCGTGTAGGAGCCGGCTTGCTGGCGATGGCGCCCTTCCAGTCAATAAATGCGTCGACTGATCCACCGCTATCGCCAGCAAGCCGGCTCCTACAGAGAATTGGTGTACAGGTCCGGAATGAGTGAACGCAGCCAAGAAGGACCGCGCGGGCATCCAAAGAGCCAGGTCGGCTACCAGGCCGCCTCGGTGGCTTTGGCGGTACACGCCCCCTCGAGAGGCTGAGTGGAGGTTCTGCGCAGTGGGCAACCCGGCATGGATGCCGGGTTAGCCGCCCCCGGCCATGGATGGCCGATGGCGGCGGGCCCACGGAGCAGGACCGGAACGAGGGCATGCCGAGCCACGGCGAGGCACCGAACGACAGGGGCAAGAGCCCTTGGTTACTTGGGGCTCTTCCAAGTGACTCGCCGTAAGGGCGAAACCATTAGTGGCCGTCACCGCAGAAACGGATACGCACACAACCCAAAGCGCACAAACAAAAACGGCCTCTATATAAATAGAGGCCGTTCCCGGTACAACTCAACACGCTATCGCAAGAAAGATCTTACTTGCGGTCTTCCAGCTTGGTGATGTCACGCGACTCGTAGCCGGTGTACAACTGGCGCGGACGGCCAATCTTGTACGGGCTGGAGAGCATTTCTTTCCAGTGGGAGATCCAGCCGACAGTCCGCGCCAGAGCGAAGATCACGGTGAACATGCTGGTTGGAATGCCGATCGCCTTGAGGATGATCCCCGAGTAGAAGTCGACGTTCGGGTACAGCGAGCGCTCGATGAAGTACGGGTCGGTCAGGGCGATCTCTTCCAGGCGCATGGCCAGTTCGAGTTGCGGATCGTTCTGGATGCCCAGTTCCTTCAGCACTTCGTCGCAAGTCTTCTTCATCACGGTGGCGCGTGGGTCGCGGTTTTTGTAAACCCGGTGACCGAAGCCCATCAACTTGAACGGATCGTTCTTGTCCTTGGCCTTGGCGATGAACTTGTCGATGTTCGACACATCGCCAATCTCGTCAAGCATGGTCAGGACAGCCTCGTTCGCGCCGCCGTGGGCAGGGCCCCACAGTGCAGCGATGCCGGCGGCGATACAGGCGAACGGGTTGGCACCCGAAGAGCCGGCCAGGCGTACGGTGGAGGTCGATGCGTTCTGCTCGTGGTCGGCATGGAGGATGAAAATCCGGTCCATGGCCTTGGCGAGTACCGGGCTGATCGGTTTGATCTCGCACGGGGTGTTGAACATCATGTGCAGGAAGTTTTCCGCGTACGTCAGGTCGTTGCGCGGGTACATCATGGGTTGGCCCATGGAGTACTTGTAAACCATCGCTGCCAGGGTCGGCATCTTGGCAACCAGGCGGATCGCGGAGATTTCGCGATGCTGCGGGTTATTGATGTCCAGGGAGTCGTGGTAGAAGGCCGAGAGGGCGCCGACTACGCCGCACATGACGGCCATCGGGTGAGCGTCACGACGGAAGCCGTTGAAGAAGGTCTTCAACTGCTCGTGAACCATGGTGTGGTTCTTGACGGTGCTGACGAACTGGGCCTTCTGTTCTGCGGTCGGCAGTTCGCCGTTGAGCAGCAGATAGCAGGTTTCCAGGTAGTCCGACTTTTCAGCCAGCTGTTCGATCGGGTAGCCGCGGTGCAGCAGAATGCCGTTGTCGCCGTCGATATAGGTGATCTTCGACTCGCAGGAAGCGGTCGACATGAAACCAGGGTCAAAGGTGAAACGGCCCGTGGCCGTCAGGCCCCGAACATCGATAACATCGGGACCAACGGTGCCGGTTAAAATGGGCAGCTCGACGGGGGCTGCGCCCTCGATGATCAACTGCGCTTTTTTGTCAGCCATGTGGCCTCCTATTTATGCTTGAAATCATCAGACAGACCCCCCACGCAGGGCCCGCACCACTATAGTGAGATAAATTCGAATGTCAATTTGCCTAAAGTCTTGCTCCAGAAGGCTTTAACCGGACTTTTTCCTCGAAATTGACTGCCATTTACGCCTTTTATCCAACTTGTGCAATGCGCTATTAGGGGAAGGTGAACGCGTTGTCATTAGTAGCCTAACTGTCTATACTCGGCCACCGACCGCCAAGGGCTTTTGGGCTTGCTTTCATTGGGGGTCGCATCCCTGGGTGGTGGTTACCTGACCAGTGCACTCCCCAACAACTTTGCCCTGATTGTTAGGGGCTCTTCAGTGTGAAAAAAAAGCCGTGAAAAGCCAACGACCTGTAAACCTAGACCTAAGGACCATCAAACTCCCAGTCACTGCTTACACGTCCATTCTTCACCGTATCTCCGGTGTCATCCTCTTTGTCAGCCTGGCCATCATGCTTTACGCATTGGACAAGTCGCTGAGCTCCGAGGAAGGCTTCGGTCAGGTGAAAGCGTGTCTGACCAGTCCGCTAGCCAAGCTAGTGATTTGGGGCATCCTGTCCGCTCTGCTGTATCACTTGGTAGCCGGTGTGCGCCATTTGATCATGGACATGGGCATCGGTGAGACGCTGGAAGGCGGCAAGCTGGGCTCGAAAATCGTTATCGCCGTTTCCGTGGTGGTAATCGTTCTGGCAGGAGTTTGGATATGGTAACTAACGTCACGAACCTGTCGCGTTCGGGCCTCTATGACTGGATGGCGCAACGTGTGTCTGCGGTCGTTCTCGCGGCTTACTTCATCTTCCTGATCGGATACGTCGTTGCCAACCCAGGCATCGGCTACGCCCAATGGCATGAACTGTTCGCCAACAACTGGATGCGTATCTTCAGTCTCCTGGCCCTCGTTGCCCTCGGCGCTCACGCCTGGGTCGGCATGTGGACCATCGCGACCGACTACCTGACGCCAATGGCGTTCGGCAAGTCCGCGACCACTGTACGTTTCCTCTTCCAGGCAGTATGCGGCGTTGCGATGTTCGCTTACTTCGTCTGGGGTGTGCAGATTCTTTGGGGTATCTGATTCATGTCTACTACAGTTAATACGCTTTCGTTCGACGCCATCATCATTGGCGGCGGCGGTGCTGGCATGCGCGCTGCTCTGCAGCTGGCACAGGGCGGTCACAAGACTGCCGTTGTCACCAAGGTTTTCCCGACTCGTTCGCACACCGTATCCGCCCAGGGTGGCATCACCTGCGCCATCGCGTCTGCTGATCCGAACGATGACTGGCGCTGGCACATGTACGATACCGTCAAGGGTTCCGACTACATCGGTGACCAGGACGCTATCGAATACATGTGTTCCGTAGGCCCGGAAGCGGTCTTCGAGCTCGAGCACATGGGCTTGCCGTTCTCCCGCACCGAACAAGGCCGCATCTACCAGCGTCCGTTCGGCGGTCAGTCGAAAGACTTCGGTAAAGGTGGCCAGGCTGCACGTACGTGCGCCGCTGCCGACCGTACCGGTCACGCACTGCTGCACACCCTGTACCAGGCCAACCTGAAGGCCGGCACCGTATTCCTCAACGAATACTACGGCGTCGACCTGGTCAAGAACGAAGACGGTGCCTTTGTCGGCATGATCGTCATCTGCATCGAAACCGGTGAAACCTCCTACGTTCGCGCTAACGCGACCGTATTGGCGACTGGCGGTGCAGGCCGTATCTACTCGTCCACCACCAATGCCCTGATCAACACCGGTGACGGCGTCGGCATGGCTCTGCGTGCTGGCGTGCCGGTACAAGACATTGAAATGTGGCAGTTCCACCCGACCGGCATCGCCGGCGCCGGTGTACTGGTTACAGAAGGTTGCCGCGGTGAAGGCGGTTACCTGATCAACAAGCACGGCGAGCGTTTCATGGAGCGTTATGCTCCGAACGCCAAAGACCTTGCTGGTCGTGATGTTGTTGCTCGTTCGATGGTTAAAGAAATCATCGCCGGCAACGGTTGCGGTCCGGATGGCGACCACGTAATGCTGAAACTCGATCACCTCGGTGAGGAAGTTCTGCACAGCCGTCTGCCAGGCATCATGGAACTGTCCAAGACCTTCGCCCACGTCGATCCAGCCGTGGCGCCGATTCCGGTCGTTCCAACCTGCCACTATATGATGGGCGGCGTTGCCACCAACATTCATGGCCAGGCAATCACTCAGGACGCTGACGGCGTTGACCAGATCATTCCTGGTCTGTTCGCAGTAGGCGAAGTGGCGTGCGTATCGGTTCACGGTGCCAACCGTCTGGGCGGCAACTCGCTGCTCGACCTGGTGGTATTCGGCCGTGCGGCCGGTCTGTTCCTGGAGCAGACCCTGAAAGAAGGCGTTGATTACGCCCGTCCACGCCAGTCCGACATCGACGCTGCCCTGGCACGTCTCGATGGCCTGAACTCGCGTACCGAAGGCGAAGACGTCGCTACCCTGCGTAAAGAACTGCAAAGCTGCATGCAGAACTACTTCGGTGTATTCCGTACCGGCGAATACATGCAGAAGGGTATTGCTCAGCTGGCTGATCTGCGTGGCCGTATCGCCAACGTCAAGATCAACGACAAGAGCCAGGCGTTCAACACTGCTCGAATCGAAGCCCTGGAACTGCAGAACCTGCTGGAAGTGGCCGAAGCCACCGCCATCGCTGCAGAGATCCGCAAAGAGTCCCGCGGCGCTCACGCCCGTGAAGACTACGAAGATCGCGACGACGAAAACTGGCTGTGCCACACCCTGTACTTCCCGGGTGACAAGCGCGTGACCAAGCGTGCTGTGAACTTCTCGCCGAAGACTGTTCCGACTTTTGAACCTAAGATTCGGACTTATTAAGGGTGGCCGCCATGTTGCAAGTCAGTGTTTATCGCTACAACCCTGATCAGGACGCCGCGCCGTTCATGCAGGAATTCCAGGTCGATACCGGTGGTAAAGACCTGATGGTCCTGGACGTGCTGGCCCTGATCAAAGAGCAGGACGAAGGTTTCTCCTATCGTCGCTCTTGCCGTGAAGGCGTTTGCGGTTCCGACGGCATGAACATCAACGGTAAAAACGCTCTGGCATGCGTCACGCCGCTGTCTTCTGTCGTAAAAGGTAACAAGCTGATCGTTCGTCCGTTGCCAGGTTTGCCGGTTATCCGTGACCTGGTCGTCGATATGAGCATCTTCTACAAGCAGTACGAAAAGGTTAAGCCATACCTGCAGAACGACACGCCGGCTCCGGCCATCGAGCGTCTGCAGTCCCCTGAAGAGCGTGAAAAGCTCGACGGTCTGTACGAGTGCATTCTGTGCGCTTGCTGCTCGACCTCTTGCCCGTCCTTCTGGTGGAACCCGGACAAGTTCCTGGGTCCAGCTGCCCTGCTGCAAGCGTATCGCTTCCTGGCAGACAGCCGCGACACCAAGACATCCGAGCGTCTGGCTGCGCTGGATGACCCGTTCAGCGTATTCCGCTGCCGCGGGATCATGAACTGTGTAAACGTTTGTCCGAAAGGCCTGAACCCGACTAAGGCCATCGGTCACGTACGTCACATGTTGCTGCAAAGCGGCGTGTGATTCAGCAGTACCCGTAGGACCGCTGTACCCGTAGATGCTACGGCGCAGGCTTCAACCGGCGCCGTAGTTTTAACCTGAGCAGCAGCTCACAAAGCTGCCGCTCTTATTTTGAAGAAATGAGACAAGCAGGGGCATCCGGGCTGGTACCCGGACTATCAGCGTGATCCTAAGTGGCTTGTTTTGGTCGCTGCATTCGGACTTCTGCAAGTTTGCTCGGTGTCGACGCCGATGGTGTTCCCCTAACCGAGGGTGACCAAGCATGCAAGAAAGCGTGATGCAGCGCATGTGGAACAGCGCCTACCTTTCCGGAGGTAACGCTGCCTATGTGGAAGAGCTTTATGAGCTCTACCTGCACGACCCTAACGCTGTGCCAGAAGAGTGGCGCACCTACTTTCAGAAGTTGCCGACCGAAGGCAACTCTGCCACCGATGTTTCGCACTCCACAATTCGCGATCATTTCGTCTTGCTGGCAAAGAACCAGCGCCGCGCCCAACCGGTTTCCGCCGGCAGCGTGAGCAGTGAGCACGAGAAGAAGCAAGTTGAAGTGCTGCGATTGATCCAGGCCTACCGTATGCGTGGCCACCAGGCAGCTCAGCTTGACCCGCTGGGACTGTGGCAGCGTCCTGCACCTGCAGACCTGTCAATCAATCATTACGGCTTGACCAATGCCGATCTTGATACGACCTTCCGTGCCGGCGACCTGTTCATCGGCAAAGAGGAGGCGAGCCTACGCGAAATTCACGAAGCGTTGCAGCAGACATATTGCCGCACCATCGGCGCTGAATTCACGCACATCACCGATTCCGAGCAGCGCCAGTGGTTCCAGCAGCGTCTGGAAAGCGTGCGTGGTCGTCCGACGTACTCCGCCGACATCAAGAGCCACCTGCTCGAGCGCGTCACTGCCGGTGAAGGCCTGGAAAAATACCTGGGCACCAAATACCCGGGCACCAAGCGTTTCGGTCTGGAAGGCGGCGAAAGCCTGATTCCGATGCTCGACGAGTTGATCCAGCGTTCCGGTTCCTACGGCACCAAGGAAATCGTGATCGGCATGGCCCACCGTGGTCGTCTGAACGTGCTGGTCAACACCTTCGGCAAGAACCCGCGTGAGCTGTTCGACGAGTTCGAAGGCAAGAAGAAGGTCGAGCTGGGTTCCGGTGACGTTAAATACCACCAGGGCTTCTCGTCCAACGTGATGACCGCCGGCGGTGAAGTTCACCTGGCCATGGCGTTCAACCCGTCCCACCTGGAAATCGTATCTCCAGTGGTCGAAGGTTCGGTTCGCGCCCGTCAGGATCGTCGTAACGACCCTACCGGTGAGAAGGTTCTGCCGATCTCCATCCACGGTGACGCGGCATTCGCCGGTCAAGGCGTGGTGATGGAAACCTTCCAGATGTCGCAGACCCGCGGTTTCAAGACCGGCGGCACCGTGCACATCGTGATCAACAACCAGGTCGGTTTCACCATCAGCAACCCGCTGGACTCGCGTTCCACCGAGTACGCGACCGACGTTGCGAAGATGATCCAGGCGCCGATCCTCCATGTGAATGGTGATGATCCGGAAGCCGTGTTGTTCGTGACCCAGCTGGCCATCGACTACCGCATGCAATTCAAGCGTGACGTGGTGATCGACCTGGTCTGCTACCGTCGTCGCGGCCACAACGAAGCCGACGAGCCTAGCGGCACCCAGCCTCTGATGTACCAGCAGATCACCAAACAGCGCACCACCCGTGAACTGTATGCCGATCGCCTGACTCAGAGCGGTGTGCTGGACGTTGAGCGTGTTCAGTCGAAAGTCGACGAATACCGCAACGCGCTGGACAACGGTCTGCATGTTGTAAAAAGCCTGGTCAAAGAGCCGAACAAAGAGTTGTTCGTGGACTGGCGTCCGTACCTGGGCCACGCCTGGACTGCACGTCACGACACGCGTTTCGATCTGAAGACCTTGCAGGAACTGTCCGCCAAGCTGCTGGAAATTCCAGAAGGCTTCGTGGTTCAGCGCCAGGTTTCGAAAATCTACGAAGACCGTCAGAAGATGCAAGCCGGCGGCCTGCCGATCAACTGGGGTTACGCCGAAACCATGGCGTACGCGACCCTGGCGTTCGAAGGTCACCCGATTCGCATGACGGGTCAGGACATCGGTCGCGGTACGTTCTCGCACCGTCACGCTGTCTTGCACAACCAGAAAGACGCGGGTACCTACATCCCGTTGCAGAACCTGTACAACGGCCAGCCACGTTTCGACCTGTACGATTCGTTCCTGTCCGAAGAAGCGGTTCTGGCGTTCGAGTACGGTTATTCGACCACCACGCCTGAAGCGCTGGTGATCTGGGAAGCCCAGTTCGGCGACTTCGCCAACGGTGCCCAGGTGGTTATCGACCAGTTCATCACCAGTGGCGAGCACAAGTGGGGCCGTCTCTGCGGTCTGACCATGCTGCTGCCGCACGGTTATGAAGGTCAGGGTCCGGAGCACTCGTCGGCTCGTCTGGAGCGTTACCTGCAACTGTGCGCCGAGCACAACATTCAGGTTGCCGTACCGACTACGCCGGCTCAGATCTACCACTTGCTGCGTCGTCAGGTGATTCGCCCGCTGCGCAAGCCATTGATCGTTCTGACTCCGAAGTCGCTGCTGCGTCACAAGTTGGCCATCTCGACTCTGGAAGATCTGGCCGAAGGTTCGTTCCAGACCGTTATCCCGGAAATCGATGCACTGGACCCGAAAAAGGTCGAGCGCGTTGTTCTGTGTAGCGGCAAGGTCTACTACGACCTGCTGGAAAAACGCCGTGCCGAAGGTCGTGATGACATCGCCATCGTGCGTATCGAGCAACTGTACCCATTCCCTGAGGACGACTTGAAAGAAGTCCTGGCTCCTTACACCAACGTCAAAAATGCCGTGTGGTGCCAGGAAGAGCCGATGAACCAGGGTGCGTGGTACTGCAGCCAACACCACATGCGTCGTAGCATCAGCAATCTCAACAAGTCTCTCGTACTTGAGTACGCGGGCCGTGAGGCTTCTGCTGCACCTGCATGCGGTTACGCATCGATGCACGCTGAGCAGCAGGAAAAACTGCTGCAAGACGCCTTTACTGTTTAACGCCTTCGCGCACCTGAAACCGAATTTAAGGACTCACAGATAATGGCTATCGAAATCAAAGCCCCCACTTTCCCGGAATCGGTTGCCGATGGCACCGTTGCCACCTGGCACAAGCAACCGGGCGACGCTGTAAAGCGTGACGACCTGATCGTCGATATCGAAACCGACAAGGTTGTTCTGGAAGTGTTGGCCACTGCCGACGGCGTGCTGGGCGCTATCGTCAAGAACGAAGGCGACACCGTTCTGTCCGACGAAGTCCTGGGCTCCATCGTTGAAGGCGGCGCTGCTGCCGCTGCTCCGGCTGCCGCTGCTGCTCCGGCCGCTGCACAGGCTGCTGCTCCAGCTGCCGAAGGCGAAGACGATCCTGTTGCTGCACCGGCTGCTCGCAAGCTGGCTGAAGAAAACGGCATCAACATCGCTTCCGTTGCCGGCACCGGCAAAGGCGGTCGTGTGACCAAGGAAGACGTGGTTGCAGCCGTTGCTGCCAAGAAAGCCGCTCCGGCTGCCGCGCCTGCCAAGGCTGCTGCTCCGGCTGGCGCCGCTCCTGTGTTCGCCGCTGGCGACCGCATCGAGAAGCGCGTACCGATGACCCGCGTTCGCGCTACCGTGGCCAAGCGCCTGGTAGAAGCTCAGTCGAACATGGCGATGCTGACCACCTTCAACGAAGTCGACATGACCGAAGTCATGGCCCTGCGTTCGAAGTACAAGGACCTGTTCGAGAAGTCCCACAACGGCGTACGCCTGGGCTTCATGTCGTTCTTCGTCAAGGCTGCCACCGAAGCGCTGAAACGCTTCCCGGCTGTCAACGCATCGATCGACGGTGGCGACATCGTTTACCACGGCTACGCTGACGTCGGCGTTGCTGTTTCCAGCGACCGCGGCCTGGTTGTACCGGTTCTGCGTAACGCTGAACTGATGAGCCTGGCTGAAATCGAAGGCGGCATCGCCACCTTCGGCAAGAAGGCTCGCGACGGCAAGCTGTCGATGGACGAAATGACCGGCGGTACGTTCACCATCACCAACGGTGGTACCTTCGGTTCGATGATGTCGACTCCGATCGTCAACCCGCCGCAAGCGGCCATCCTGGGCATGCACAACATTCTGCAGCGTCCTATGGCGATCAACGGTCAGGTCGTAATCCGTCCGATGATGTACCTGGCTCTGTCCTACGATCACCGTCTGATCGATGGCAAAGAAGCTGTGACCTTCCTGGTTACCATCAAGAACCTGCTGGAAGACCCGGCTCGTTTGCTGCTGGATATCTGATTTCGTTGCATGGGCCGTGCAGGATGGCGGCCCGTCTGTAATGACCAGCTTCGTCCCACGACGGTCCCCATAAGGGGCCGTCCGGTTTGATTCGAGAAGGAATGACACATGACTCAGAAATTCGACGTGGTAGTGATTGGCGCGGGCCCTGGCGGCTACGTGGCTGCCATTAAAGCAGCGCAACTGGGCCTCACCACTGCCTGCATCGAGAAATACACCGACAAGGAAGGCAAACTGGCCCTCGGCGGTACTTGCCTGAACGTCGGTTGCATTCCATCCAAGGCGCTGCTGGACAGCTCCTGGAAATACAAGGAAGCCAAAGAAGGCTTCGCGATCCACGGTATCAATCACGCTGGCGTGACCATGGACGTGTCGGCAATGGTTGGCCGTAAAGCCAACATCGTCAAAGGCCTGACCTCTGGCGTTGCCACCCTGTTCAAGGCGAACGGCGTCACTTCCCTGCAAGGCCACGGCAAACTGCTGGCCGGCAAGAAAGTCGAACTGACCAAGCCAGACGGCAGCGTTGAAATCATCGAAGCCGAGAACATGATTCTGGCTTCGGGTTCGCGTCCGATCGACATTCCACCGGCTCCGGTTGACCAGAAAGTGATCGTCGATTCGACCGGCGCACTGGAATTCCAATCCGTACCTAAGCGTCTGGGCGTTATCGGCGCTGGCGTAATCGGTCTGGAACTGGGTTCGGTATGGTCGCGCCTGGGCGCTGAAGTGGTTGTTCTGGAAGCGCTGGAGAAGTTCCTGCCGGCTGCTGACGACGCCGTTTCCAAAGAAGCCTACAAAACCCTGACCAAACAAGGTCTGGACATCAAGCTGGGCGCTCGCGTCACCGGTTCCAAAGTGAACGGCGACGAAGTCGTTGTGAACTACACCGACGCCAACGGCGAACAGAGCATCACCTTTGACAAGCTGATCGTTGCCGTTGGTCGCCGTCCAGTGACCACCGAACTGTTGGCTGCCGACAGCGGTGTGACCATCGACGAGCGCGGTTTCGTATTCGTTGACGACCAGTGCGCCACCAGCGTACCGGGCGTTTACGCGATCGGTGACGTGGTTCGCGGCATGATGCTGGCGCACAAGGCGTCCGAAGAAGGCATCATGGTTGTTGAGCGCATCAAGGGCCACAAAGCGCAAATCAACTATGACCTGATCCCTTCGGTTATTTATACTCACCCGGAAATCGCATGGGTCGGCAAAACCGAGCAGACCTTGAAGGCTGAAGGCGTTGAAGTTAACGTTGGCACCTTCCCGTTCGCAGCCAGTGGCCGTGCCATGGCAGCCAACGACACCGGCGGTTTCGTGAAAGTCATTGCCGATGCCAAGACTGACCGCGTATTGGGCGTCCACGTGATTGGCCCGAGCGCTGCAGAACTGGTTCAGCAGGGCGCGATCGGCATGGAATTCGGCACCAGCGCTGAAGACCTGGGCATGATGGTTTTCTCCCATCCGACCCTGTCTGAAGCCTTGCACGAAGCAGCTCTGGCTGTGAATGGCGGCGCCATCCACATCGCCAACCGCAAGAAGCGTTAAGACAATAAGAAACCACGGCGGTATGGCCCGTCGTGAGCCTTGCATGCAAGACTCACCGCGGAATATCCGCTGGACGCAGTCTTGCGTGGCTGCACCGGGTATCCGGAAAGGCTACGCAAGCAGCAGTCACAGGTGGTGCGGCACTTGAACAAGTGCAGCACCGAATGCGCAGTACCTAACGAAGACGGTAATAAGCATGAATCTTCACGAGTATCAGGGTAAGCAGCTGTTCGCTGAATACGGCCTGCCAGTTTCCACCGGTTATGCGGTAGACACCCCGGAAGCAGCAGCAGAAGCTTGCGACAAAATCGGCGGCACCGAGTGGGTTGTCAAAGCCCAGGTCCACGCTGGTGGTCGCGGTAAAGCGGGCGGCGTTAAGCTGGTTCGCAGCAAAGAAGACGCCAAAGCCTTCGCACAGCAGTGGCTGGGCAAGCGTCTGGTGACTTACCAGACTGACGCCAATGGTCAGCCAGTCACCAAGATCCTGGTTGAATCGTGCACTGATATCGCTAAAGAGCTGTACCTGGGCGCTGTCGTTGACCGTTCGAGCCGTCGTATCGTGTTCATGGCTTCCACCGAAGGTGGCGTGGACATCGAGAAAATCGCTCACGACACTCCAGAAAAAATTCTGAAAGCCACTATCGATCCACTGGTTGGCGCTCAGCCATTCCAGGGTCGCGAGCTGGCATTCCAGCTGGGTCTGGAAGGCAAGCAGGTTGCTCAGTTCGCCAAGATCTTCGTAGGTCTGGCCAAGCTGTTCAAGGATCACGACCTGGCTCTGCTGGAAGTGAACCCGCTGGTGATCAAGGCTGACGGCGATCTGCACTGCCTCGACGCCAAGATCAACATCGACGCCAACGCCATGTACCGTCAGCCTAAGCTGAAGACTTTCCACGATCCGTCGCAAGACGATCCGCGCGAAGCGCACGCTGCCAAGTTCGAACTGAACTACGTAGCGCTGGAAGGCAACATCGGTTGCATGGTCAACGGTGCTGGCCTGGCCATGGGTACCATGGACATCGTCAACCTGCATGGCGGCAAACCAGCCAACTTCCTCGACGTGGGCGGCGGTGCTACCAAAGAACGCGTTACCGAAGCGTTCAAGATCATCCTGTCCGACACTAACGTCGCTGCAGTACTGGTCAACATCTTCGGCGGCATCGTTCGTTGCGACATGATTGCCGAAGGCATCATCGGCGCTGTGAAAGAAGTCGGCGTGAAAATCCCGGTTGTTGTTCGCCTTGAAGGCAACAACGCTGAGCTGGGCGCTAAAGTACTGGCAGAAAGCGGTTTGAACATCATCGCTGCTACCAGCCTGACCGACGCTGCTCAACAAGTCGTTAAAGCTGCGGAGGGCAAATAATGAGCGTCCTGATCAATAAAGACACCAAAGTTATCTGCCAGGGTATTACCGGTTCGCAAGGTAGTTTCCACACCCAGCAAGCCATCGAGTACGGCACCAAGATGGTTGGTGGTGTAACTCCTGGTAAAGGCGGCACCGAGCACCTGGGTCTGCCAGTGTTCAACACCGTGAAAGACGCTGTAGCTGCCACTGGCGCCACCGCCAGCGTGATCTACGTTCCAGCTCCTTTCTGCAAGGACTCCATCCTGGAAGCAGCATTCGGCGGCATCAAGCTGATCGTTTGCATCACCGAAGGCATTCCTACCCTGGACATGCTGGACGCTAAAGTTAAGTGCGACGAGCTGGGTATCACCCTGATCGGCCCTAACTGCCCAGGCGTGATCACTCCAGGCGAATGCAAGATCGGCATCATGCCAGGTCACATTCACTTGCCAGGCAAGGTCGGTATCGTTTCCCGTTCCGGCACCCTGACCTACGAAGCTGTGAAGCAAACTACTGACGCCGGTTTCGGTCAGTCGACTTGCGTCGGCATCGGCGGTGACCCGATCCCGGGTTCGAACTTCATCGACATCCTGAAGCTGTTCCAGGAAGACCCGAAGACCGAAGCGATCGTGATGATCGGTGAGATCGGCGGTTCGGCTGAAGAAGAAGCGGCTGCCTACATCAAGGCACACGTGACCAAGCCGGTTGTTTCCTACATCGCTGGTGTGACTGCTCCTCCGGGCAAGCGCATGGGCCATGCTGGCGCAATCATCTCTGGCGGCAAAGGCACTGCAGACGAGAAGTTCGCTGCACTGCAAGACGCAGGCGTTAAAACCGTGCGTTCGCTGGCAGACATCGGCAAGGCCCTGGCCGAGCTGACTGGTTGGGCTGTCAAGTAAGCCTCGCGCTTAACTGACGCTTCACCAAACAAAGGCCACCTTCGGGTGGCCTTTGTCGTTTCCGGGGTTTGTATCGTTGGTGCCGACCCCTTCGCGGGCAAGCCTCGCTCCTACAGGTTCTTCGTTGATCACAAGTACGGCAAACGACGAAAAACCTGTAGGAGCGAGCGGGCGGCGCTCCGACTTGCCCGCGAAGGCGTACTTACAGACGCCAACCAATTACATGCAAAAACGCGACACGGAAATGTCGCAGATCGGATAGTTCGCCCTCTAACAGTGCGTTTGTCGCTCAAATTCGTTAGGCTAGCCGCCATTTTTGCGTCCGCATCCCACAAGGAAGCTTCGCGCTAAAGGGTCGGTCCTATACGGGTCGACAGCATTTCCCTCACCCATAAGGGAAATCCCTCTCTAAATTCCGATTCAGTAGTGTGGTATTTCCTTAATGAAAGTGTTGAAAGGCCAGGACATCCTGGCACTTGGTTTTATGACGTTTGCCCTGTTCGTCGGGGCTGGCAACATCATCTTCCCGCCTATCGTCGGTTTGCAGTCCGGGCCTCATGTCTGGATGGCGGCGCTGGGCTTTCTGATCACCGCGGTCGGTCTGCCGGTGATCACCGTTGTTGCCCTGGCCAAGGTCGGTGGCGCGATGGATGCCTTGAGCAGCCCGATCGGCAAAATCGCCGGTGGCTTGCTGGCCGCTGCGTGCTACCTCGCCGTTGGCCCGCTGTTCGCGACGCCGCGCACCGCGACTGTATCGTTCGAAGTGGGCCTGGCGCCGCTGACCGGCGAAAGCCCGCTGGCGCTGTTCCTCTATAGCTCGGTGTACTTCCTGCTGGTGTTCTTCATCTCGCTCTACCCGGGTCGTTTGCTGGACACCGTAGGACGTTTCCTCGCACCGCTGAAGATTATCGCCCTGGCCGCCCTCGGCATCGCCGCGTTCGCGTTGCCGGCCGGTGATATCGGCGTGGCGACGCCCGAGTATGTCGCGGCGCCATTCTCCCAGGGCTTCATCAATGGTTACCTGACCATGGATACCCTGGGCGCGCTGGTATTCGGCATCGTTATCGTCAACGCCATCCGCTCCCGCGGCGTGGATTCTCCGGCGCTGATCACCCGTTACGCGATCATTGCCGGGCTGATAGCCGGCGTCGGTCTGGCGCTGGTGTACGTCAGCCTGTTTCGCCTCGGTTCGGGCAGCCATGAAGTGGCCGCCGGTGCGACCAACGGCGCGGCGGTGTTGCACGCCTACGTTCAACACACATTCGGTTCCTTGGGCAGTGGTTTCCTCGCCGTGCTGATTTCGTTGGCCTGCCTGGTCACAGCGGTCGGTCTGACGTGTGCCTGTGCCGAATACTTCAGCCGTGTGCTGCCACTGTCCTACAAGACCTTGGTCATCATCCTCGCCGCGTTCTCCCTGCTGGTGTCCAACCTGGGCCTCACCAAGCTGATCGCGTTCTCGATCCCGGTCCTCACCGCGATCTACCCGCCGTGCATCGCGCTGGTCGCCCTGAGCTTCTGCAAGGACTTCTGGCATGAGCAGGGCCGCATCGTCGGTCCGGTGATGTTGGTGTCGTTCATCTTCGGCCTGATCGACGCGCTCAAGGGCGCGGGTCTGGCGGACTGGATGCCGACGCAATTGGCGCATTTGCCGCTGAGTGAGCAGGGCCTGGCGTGGCTGGTGCCGTCGGTCATGACCCTGGTGGTCGCGGTGGTTTGCGACCGCATGCTGGGCAAGCGCGAAGAAGCGCTGGCTTAAGGCGTATCACGGCCCGCCATAAGCGGGTCTTGAGCGAACATGGAAATGCCCCGTATCAATCGATACGGGGCATTTTTTATGCGCGTGAGGCAGTGTCTTTTTCCTTAAGCTAACGTCGAAGCATTGCAAAATCCAATGTGGGAGCGGGCTTGCTCGCGAAGACGGCTTATCATTCAACATTGATATCGACTGACCCTCCGTCTTCGCGGGCAAGCCACGCTCCTACAGATTCAACCAACGTCTCACAAGGACCTGCATGTCGTTCATCCACGCCAACCTGATCCACATCCTCGCCGCCATCTGGTTTGTCATCTGCTGGGGCGGCTACACCCGTTATGCGACTTGGAAGGGCCGCGACACCGCGTGCCTGGCCAGTGTGTTGCACCTGTATCGCGAAGACTGGATGCGGCGGATGCTGATGCGTGACAACCGCATCGCCGATGCCAGTGTGATCGGCAATCTGGAGCGCAACGCTTCGTTCTTCGCCTCCAGCACACTGATTATCCTGGCCGGTATTCTCACCGTGCTCGGTGCGTCGGAAAGGGCGGTGTCATTGCTGGCGGACATCCCGATGGTGCAACAGGCCTCCCAGGGCATGTCGGAGATCAAGTTGCTGTGCCTGGCGCTGGTGTTTGTGTATGCGTTCTTCACGTTCAGCTGGTGCATGCGCCAGTACAACTTTGCTGCGATTCTGGTGGGGTCGGCCCCCATGGTCGGCGAGCGGCATGTTTCCGAGCAGGAGCGTAAAGCCTTTGCCGCACGGGCGGCGCGTGTCATCTCCATGGCCGCCAACCAGTTCAACTTCGGCCTGCGTTCCTATTACTTCGGCATGACCATGCTGGCGTGGTTCGTCAGCCCCTGGTTGTTCATGCTGATGAGCGCTGGCGTGGTGCTGGTGCTGTATCGCCGGGAGTTTCATTCCGACGTTCTCGACGTGATGGTCTATACCCCTACAGAGGCGCCATTGCCCGAGGCGAACCGAGAGGCCGCTTGATGAGTATTCCGTTCTGGTGTGTGTTTATCAGTGCCTTGCTGATCTATGTGGCCCGTATGCCCGTGGCCAGGGCCATGAAAGAGCAGGGCGGTTACGACAATCATCTGCCGCGCCAGCAACAGGCTCAACTCACGGGGTTTGGCGCCCGCGCAGTGGCAGCTCATCAGAACTGTTTTGAGGCGTTTATATTGTTTGCCGTGGGGGTGTTGATGGCGCACACCACGCAAACGGCGGGCTGGCTGATTGATACACTGGCAATCATCTTTGTGATTGCGCGGGTCATTTACTTAGTGTGCTATTGGAGTGATCTGGCCTGGCAGCGGAGTCTGGTGTGGTTTGTCGGGTTAGTGTGTTCGCTGCTATTGATGATTAGTCCGACTTTTAGAACTATTTTGCTCTAACAAGGCAAATGACAGGCAAAAGAAAACCCGCACTTGGCGGGTTTTCTTTATCACGCTAAAAACTGTTTTAGTTTTTAGGTGCTTCTTTTGCTGCAGCTGCATCCGATTCAGCCTGAGCTTTGGCAGCTTCGGCGTTTTCTTTCGCAGCGTCGTTCACTTTATCCTGAGCTTTGCTCATGTCTTGCTGAGCTTGCTCAGCATGTTTCTCGGCTTCTTGAGCTTTGTCCTCGGATTTTTTATCGCAGGCAGCGAGACCGAGGGAAGCGGTCAACATCAAGGCAATAGCTAAAGTCTTACGCATGGGGTGTTTCTCCTTATGGAAAATATCTATCTGGCCTTTCGAGCGTGGACATCAGGGTTAAGTTCCTCAATTCGTTCAGATATATAAGATTATTCCTATGGGAACTTTTACGAATACACCTAATACAATCTCCGAGTACTAAGAAGAGTGTTTACCACATGGCCGAAAACCCCGTTTTTGAGCGCGCGACGCGATTCCTTTCGGCGCTCAGGCATTGCCAGGTACTTGGTTTGCGCGTTCATAGCGCCAGCAGCGATGGACTGACGGTCATCCTGCCGTACAGCCCGCAAATTGTCGGCAATCCGCAAACCGGCGTGATCCATGGCGGGGCATTGACCTCCCTGATGGACACCGCGTGCGGCATGGCCACACTCTGCGTGTTGCCCGAATTCGAAGTCTGCCCGACCCTCGACCTGCGCATCGACTACATGCATGCCGCCGAACCGCATAAGGACGTCTATGGTTTTGCCCAGTGCTACCGGGTCACTACCGACGTGATCTTCGCCCGTGGCTTTGCTTATCAGGACGATCCCGAGCAGCCCATCGCCCATGTCGTCGGTACGTTCATGCGCATGGGCAAGGGCGTCAAAGGCACCAAAGGGTTTGGTGGCGCCATCGCCGGAGGTGCGAAATGACCGACAACTTCAAGGAACAACTGCAACAGGCCCATGAGCAGGGCGACTATGCCTCGCTGCTGCATCTGATTCCCTACGCCAAACTGATCGGTGTCGAGTGTTCGCGGGTGGGGGATGACCTGCTGTTTCGTCTGCCGGCGAACAAGGACAACATTGGTAACCCTTTACTGCCAGCGATTCACGGCGGCGTCATTGCCGGGTTCATGGAGCTGTCCGCCGCCTTGCACCTGCTGATTTTTACCGGTTCACCGGGTGTGCCGAAGATCATCGATTTTTCCCTCGACTACCTGCGCGCCGGGCAGTTTCGCGATACGTGGGCGCGCTGCCAGGTGTGCCGTCAGGGGCGGCGTGTCGCAAACGTGGCAGTGACCGCCTGGCAAAGCACCGAATCCGAGCCCATCGCCACGGCCCGCGCCCACTTCAAAATCGATGAGCCCTTGAAATCCTGATCCGAGCCCCCAACTTTGATGACAACCCGCCGCCGACCCTCTAGGTCGCGGCCACTGCCATCTGATTGGAGTTTGATGACCATGAGTGTGGAAACTCAAAAGGAAACCCTGGGCTTCCAGACCGAGGTGAAGCAGCTGCTGCACCTCATGATCCATTCGCTGTATTCCAACAAGGAAATCTTCCTTCGCGAATTGATCTCGAACGCCTCTGACGCTGTCGACAAATTACGTTTCGAAGCCCTGTCCAAGCCTGAGTTGCTGGAAGGTGGCGCCGAACTGAAAATCCGTGTGAGCTTCGACAAGGACGCTAAAACCGTCACCCTCGAAGACAACGGCATCGGCATGAGCCGTGAAGATGCGATCACCCACCTGGGCACCATCGCCAAATCCGGCACCGCCGATTTCATGAAACACCTGACGGGCGATCAGAAAAAGGATTCGCACCTGATCGGTCAGTTCGGCGTGGGTTTCTACTCTGCCTTCATCGTCGCCGACAAAGTCGACGTGTTCAGCCGTCGTGCCGGTGCTGCTGCCAGCGAAGGCGTGCACTGGTCGTCGAAGGGCGAAGGTAATTTCGAAGTTGCCACCGTCGAGAAAGCTGATCGTGGTACTCGCATCGTCCTGCACCTGAAGTCCGGTGAAGACGAGTTCGCCGATGGCTGGCGTCTGCGCAACATCATCAAGAAGTACTCCGACCACATCGCTTTGCCGATCGAGTTGCCGAAAGAAGTGGCAGCCGCAGAAGGCGAAGAGAAGCCGGCTGTTGAGTGGGAAACCGTCAACCGCGCCAGCGCCCTGTGGACCCGTCCTCGTACCGAGATCAAGGACGAGGAATACCAGGAGTTCTACAAACACATTGCTCACGATTTCGAGAACCCGCTGAGCTGGAGCCACAACAAGGTCGAAGGCAAGCTCGAATACAGCTCGCTGCTCTACGTACCGACCCGCGCTCCGTTCGACCTGTACCAGCGTGAAGCGCCGAAAGGCCTGAAGCTGTACGTGCAGCGTGTGTTCGTCATGGACCAGGCCGAGTCGTTCCTGCCGCTGTACCTGCGCTTCATCAAGGGCGTGGTCGATTCCAATGACCTGTCGCTGAACGTGTCGCGGGAAATCCTGCAGAAAGACCCGATCATCGACTCCATGAAATCGGCGCTGACCAAGCGCGTGCTGGACATGCTGGAAAAACTGGCGAAGAACGAGCCTGAGCAATACAAAGGCTTCTGGAAAAACTTCGGTCAGGTCATGAAAGAAGGCCCGGCAGAAGACTTCGCCAACAAAGAGAAAATCGCCGGCCTGCTGCGTTTTGCGTCCACTCAGGGCGAAGAAGGCGAGCAGGTTGTGGGTCTGGCCGAATACCTGGCTCGCGCCAAGGAAGGTCAGGACAAGATTTACTACCTGACCGGCGAAACCTACGCGCAAGTCAAAAACAGCCCGCACCTGGAAGTCTTCCGCAAGAAAGGCATCGAAGTGCTGCTGCTGACCGACCGCATCGACGAGTGGCTGATGAGCTACCTCAACGACTTCGACGGCAAGAGCTTTGTCGACGTGGCGCGCGGTGACCTCGACCTGGGCAACCTGGATTCGGAAGAAGACAAGAAAGCCGCGGAAGAAGTCGCCAAGTCCAAAGAAGGTCTGGTTGAGCGTCTGAAAACTGCGCTGGGCGAATCCGTGGCTGAAGTGCGGGTTTCCCATCGTCTGACCGACTCCCCGGCGATTCTCGCCATCGGCGAGCAGGACCTGGGCATGCAGATGCGTCAGATCCTGGAAGCCAGCGGTCAGAAGGTTCCGGATTCGAAGCCGATCTTCGAATTCAACCCGGCGCACCCGCTGATCGAGAAACTCGACAACGAGCAGAGCGACGAGCGCTTCGGCGACCTGTCGCACATTCTCTTCGATCAGGCGGCCCTGGCGGCCGGTGACAGCTTGAAAGACCCGGCCGCGTATGTGCGCCGTCTCAACAAGCTGCTGGTTGAACTGTCGGTTTAACGACGTTGTAAAAAAACCCGCTTCGGCGGGTTTTTTTATGACCTGAAATTTTTTGGCTGTGAAC
>NZ_CATKQM010000052.1:0-25523 GCF_949768225.1 Pseudomonas sp. IT-P44
GATGGCGGCGGGCCCACGGAGCAGGACCGGAGCGAGGGCATGGCGAGCCTTAGCGAGCCACCGAACGAAAGGGGCAAGAGCCCTTGGTTACTTGGGGCTCTTCCAAGTGACTCGCCGTAAGGGCGAAACCAATAGCCGCCGTTACCGAAGAAACGGATAAACCCCCAACCCCAAGTCAGACCTTGTCAATCGGCACCCCATGGTTATTCTTCCACATCAGCACCACAGCACTGGCAATCACCGCAACCACAATCAAGTAAATGTTGAACATCCACCCAATATTCTCCGAGTACAACCAGGTCGTCAGGTACGAAGCCGTCCCCCCAAACACCGCCACCCCCAAAGAAATGCAAACCCCAAACATCCGTGTGCGATAACGGGTCGGAATCTGCTCCGAAATCGAAGCCGGTTTACAACCGGTGATAAAGCCCACCAACAACAATCCAGCCGTCTGCGCCACCATCAACGTCCACGGTTCACTGGAAATCATCCCCCACAGCGGGAACAGCGTCGCGGCGATCCCGAGCAACGAAATCAGCGCCGAAATCTTGCGTCCCCACTGATCCGAGATCCAACCCGAAATCGGCAAAAACACCAGGTAAATGACCTGAGCAATGCAACTCATGGTGAATGCACTACGCGGGTCCATGCCCTTGACACTGATGGCGTAGATCGACGCCGAAGTCACCCACGTGTAATACGTCAACGTGGCGCCCGCTTCATACAGAAACAACCGAACGCCGTGCTGAATGATTGTGCCGCGACTCCACGCCGGTTCTTCGCACATACCACCGGCACTTGGGCTGTGCTCGCTTTCCATCATGTTGCGACGCAGCCACAAGGCAACCACCGCTAACAGGCCACCGGTGGCGAAGGGGATACGCCAGCCCCATTCCTGCATTTCACTGACCGACAGCAACGACGTCAGCAAGGCCATGTAAAACGTCGCCAGCAACGATCCGCAACCCACCGCGAGAAACACCGTGCTCGACCACAACCCGCGACGTTTCGGCGGAGCGATTTCAGCGATGTAGGCGTAAGAGGTGGTGGTTTCTCCACCGTGGGCAAAGCCCTGTACCAGCCTGGCCAACAGCAGGAGCGCCGACGCCCAGCTGCCGATTGCGTCATACGAGGGGATGAACGCAATCAGCAAACTGGCGCTGGCCATCAGCAGCATGGTGCTGAGCAGCACCATGCGCCTGCCGAGTCTGTCGGCAAGGATGCCAAAGAAGATGCCGCCAATCGGCCGTAACAGGAACCCGGCGGCAAACACCGCCAGCGTGTTGAGGAGGGCAGAAGTGGCGTTGCTTTTGTCGAAGAGTGCCGCCGCGATGTACACCGACGCGACGGTATAGATCGTCCAGTCGAACCATTCCAGCAGGTTGCCGACGCCGGTGGCCATCAATGACTTTCTGCGCAAGGTGGTACGTGTTTTGGCCTGCCCGATCGAGTAGTCGGGCATGGTCTCGGTGATGTTATTCATTGTTGGCTCCGAGATGTTTCATGAACCACGGGATGTGGTGGGTAACGATGAGTTGCGTAAAGCTCCCTGAAAAAACGAGATGTCCCTGAATGCAAAACCTTGTAGGAGCCAGCTTGCTGGCGATCCAGGCACCGCGGTGTGTCAGGTGCACCGTGGTGATTTCATCGCCGGCAAGCCGGCTCCTACAGGTGGCGTCCGCGGATCAGGCGCGCAGATGCGCCAGCGCTACTTCCTCGATGCCGGCGGCATCCAGTTTGTAGTGCTCGTACAAGTGCGTCGGCGGTGCGATCAGGCTGTACTCGTCGTAGATGCCGTGGCGCTTGAGTTTCACGCCGACGCCTTCATCCGCCAGCACTTCGGCCACCGCAGCGCCCAGGCCACCAAGCACGTTGTGCTCTTCGACGGTCATCATGCGTTTGCTGCGTGCAGCGGCGCGCAGGATGGCGTCACGGTCGATCGGCTTGATCGACGCCATGTCGATCACGCCCACCGAACGCCCTTCGGCATTCATTTTGCGAGCCGCCGCCAGTGCCGGATGTACGGTGATGCCGCAGGCGATGATGGTCAGTTCCTCGCCTTCGAAGTGTTCATGAGCCTTGCCGAATTCGAAGGTCACGCCGTCTTCGTAAACGATCGGATCGCGACCGCGACCAATGCGGAAATACACCGGCTTGTCGTAGGTGGCCGAGGCTTTGATCGCTGCGACCAGTTGCGCGCCGTCCGCCGGCGACACCACCGCCAGATCAGCGATCGAGCGCATGGTGGCGATGTCTTCGGTGGCGTGGTGCGAGGTGCCATAGAAGCCCAGGGAAATGCCGGTGTGGTGCCCGATCAGGCGCACCGGTTGCGCCGAGTAGGCGACGTCCATGCGGATCTGTTCGCAGCACAACAAACCTAGGAACGAGGCAAAGGTCGCCACGAACGGCATCACCCCACACGTGGCCAGACCGGCGGCGGCCGTGACCATGTTCTGCTCCGAGATACCGAATTGCAGGTAGCGCTCGGGGTAGCGGCTGGCGAATTTGTTCAGGCCGTTGGAGTACTGCAGGTCGGCGGAACCGGCCATCACCGGATACCCGGCCTCGGTCAGTTCAATCAGCGCATCGGACAAATACGACAGGCCGGGGTTGAGCGCGTTAAGGCCACGGTACTGCCAGGAATTGGGGGAAAGAGGGGCATTCATGTTCAGATCTCCATGGCTTCAATTTCAGCGATAGCGCGTTTGGCGTCTTCCGGGTCGAGGTAACCGAGGTGCCAGCCGGGTTCGGTTTCCATGTAGGAAACGCCTTTGCCCTTGACGGTTTTGGCGATGATGCACACCGGCTTGTCGCGGGTTTCATCGGCTTTGACACGGCGCAGGGTTTCAGTCACTTCGGCAATGTTGTGGCCGTC
This sequence comes from Pseudomonas sp. IT-P44, assembly GCF_949768225.1. Lineage (NCBI taxonomy): Bacteria > Pseudomonadati > Pseudomonadota > Gammaproteobacteria > Pseudomonadales > Pseudomonadaceae > Pseudomonas > Pseudomonas sp. IT-P44. The sequence continues at coordinate 2,876 of NZ_CATKQM010000052.1, forward strand.
GATGACGTGCACTTCCCAACCGAACGCGCGCCATTTTTCGTCCAGCGGTTCGATGCCGATCACGTCGTCGACCGAGCCGTCGAGCTGGAAGCCGTTGCGGTCGACAATCGCGATCAGGTGCCGGGCTTTGTGATGAGCGGCGCTCATTGCGGCTTCCCAGACCTGGCCTTCCTGCATTTCGCCGTCTCCGAGCATGACGAACACGTCGTAGACTTCGCCGGTGAAACGCTGCGCCAGGCACATGCCCAGGCCGCCGGAGAGAGCGTGGCCGATGGAGCCGGAAGAGAAGTCGATGCCGGGCACTTTGCGCATGTCAGGGTGATCGCCCAAAGGGCTGCCCAGGCGCGTGTATTCATCGAGCCACTCCTTGGGGAACACGCCAAGGTCCGCCAGGATCGGGAACTGGCCCACGGCAGCGTGGCCCTTGCCCATCAAGAAGCGGTCGCGGCCCGGCCATTTCGGTTCGTCGGGGCGAATGGTCATCACGTCGTAGTACAGCGCCGAGAACAATTCGGCGGCGGAAAACACCGAGGTGTAGTGGCCGGTCTTGGCGATTTCAATCAGGCGGATCGTTTCCAGGCGGACGAATTTCGCCCGGTCTTTCAACATCCTCACGGTCTCGGCGGACGGCACAAAATTGCTGGCTTTCCACTGTTCGAGTGTTTTGCGGGGTGCAGACATCTCTACCTCCAATCACAGGCATGAATTTGTTGAAGTTGAATCTCAGCGGCGGGGTTTGAACTTCACCCGGATAGTGGTGGGTTCAACGGCGCTTTTGAGTCGGTGCTCAGTGGGTCAGGCCTTCCAGCGCGCGCATCGCCCCGATCAGTTCGTCACACGTCAGTGCGTCGCCCGATACCGAGAGAAAATTGCGAGCGTGAGGCGCTTTCAGGGTGGGCTCGGCCACTTGCATCAACACCGAATCATCGATGTTGAGTACGCCCAGTTCGGTCAAGTTGCGGGGCAGGCCGATGCGTTGATAGAAGCTCAACATGTCGCCCATGAGTTCGGCGTCGCGATCTTCCAGTACCAGCTGCACGAGCAAGCCGTAGGCCACCTGGAAACCGTGGACCTGCTGTTGCGCGCCGGGGATTTTCGACAGGCCACGGGTCATCGCGTGGGCAATGGACAAACCTCCGCTTTCGAACCCCAGGCCGCTCATCAACAGCACCGCTTCAATCAGGTGGTCGAAGGCGACCGTGACCTCGCCGGTACCGGCCTGCGCCAGCGCGGGTTCGGCGTATTGGCGAATGATGTGATAGCACTCGCGGGCGAGCACCAACCCTGACAGTGCCGGGCGGGCACCAAACATGTTCACGCCACCGGACTTGTAGCACTGCTCGGCTTCGAATTTTTTAGTCAGCGCATCGGCAATCCCCGCGAGCAAGAACTGACGCGGTGCCTGGGCGATCAACGCGGTGTCCACCAGCACATAGCGCGGGCTGACCAGCAAGTGGCCGACTTCGCTCAGTTGATGGTGGGCGTCGTAGACCACGTAGTTTTTCGACGTGGGTGCATCGTTGGAGGCCACGGTCGGCATGGTGATCAGCGCACGACCCGAGGTGTGGGCGAGAGCCTTGCCGGCGTCGATGCACTTGCCGCCACCGACGGCCAGGATCATGTCGAACCCGACCTCTGCGGCCGCCGCTCTCAGGCCGGCGATGCCGTCGGCGGTGATCTCGCCGTCGAAGGTGATGTAGTGCAACTCGACGCCGTATTGCGCACAGGTGGCATCGAGGCGTTGCCGGATCAGGCCCAGCACATAACTGTCGATGACCACCACGGCCTGGCGTCCGCAGTGCGCCAGATAAGTGCCCGCCTGGGCGAGCACTTCAGTGCCTTGGACATACCGTCCGGGCGAGCCGAAAACCAGATTCATTCAGAACCTCTCACTTCACTGCTTATTGTTATTCGAGGACTCGGCGACAGGCTGCCGGGGTCTCGGTCTTGTTGTGATGCATGATATATCATGTATTTGAACGGTCAAGCGCTCAAGCGACGAGATGACCTCAGGCGATCGAATAACCGCCATCGACCGGCAAGGTTGCCCCCGTCACGTAACGCGCGTTGTCCGACACCAGGAAGGCGATTACGTTGGCCACGTCTTCCGGCTCCCCCCAGCTCTTCATCGGGATACGCGCCATGATCCCTTCGGATCGCGTCGGGTCCTCGAACGCTCGGCGCGACAGGTTGGTCATGATCCAGCCCGGCGCCACGGCATTGGCCCGCACGCCATCGGTCGCCCAGGCCACGGCCATGCAGCGGGTCAGTTCGGAAATGGCCGCTTTGCTCGATGCATAGGCCGGGGTCTTGGCGGAACCGAAAATCGCCAGCATCGAGGCGAAATTGACCACCGCCCCGCGCGCGGCTTTCAGGCCGGGCAGGGCCGCGTTGGTGATGCGCATTACGGCGGTGAGGTTGACGTCCATTACGCGGCTGAAGCCTTCCAGCGCCCACTCGCGGTTGTGGTCAATGATGCCGGCGGCATTGACGATGGCGTCGATGCGCTCGAACGGCTCGAAGAAGCCGCTGACCGCTTCGTCGTCGGTCACGTCCAGTTCCCGGTAATGAATGCCCTCGACCCGTTGCTCGGGTTCGCCGAGCCCCACGGTGAACACCTCATAACCGTCCGCGTGCAGACGTTGAGCAGTGGCCAGGCCGATGCCGGAGCCGCCGCCAGTCACGATTGCAGTCTTTTTCATGGTCTTTCCTTATGCAGGGGAGGCGGGCGCATCACACGCCCGATCTGGAAAACAGAAACTCGGCCAGCAGATCGATCTGGCCGGTGATCATGTGCGCACCTTTATGAATGACGCAGCCACGCTCGGCGGCGGCGCTCAGCAGCGGGGTGATGTCCGGGTTCATCACCACTTCACCGACCACCGTGCCGGGGGCTAGGGTTTCGACAGGCAGCGGCAGCGGGTCCTCGGCTTTGAGGCCCAGCGCGGTGCCGTTGATCACCACATCGAAACCCGTCGCGTCGGCGAGGCCGGCGCTGACCTGCCGACCGGGGAACATCTGCCGCAGTTCATGAGCCAGCGCTTCAGCCTTGGCCGGCGTGCGGTTGCTGATCACCAACTCTTGAAGAGGCTCGGCGAGCAGTGCGTGAGCAATGCCCGTCGCTGCGCCCCCCGCACCGAGCAATAAAACGCGTTTGTTGCTCAGGTCATGGCCCTGCTTTTTCAGGCCAGCGACAAAGCCGTCGCCATCGAACATACGCCCGCTGAAACGGCCGTCGGGCAGGCGTTTGGCGACGTTGCACACTTGCAACAGGCTGGCCGTGCCTTTGAGCTCATCGCACAATTTCGCCACCTCAAGCTTGTGCGGCACGGTGACAATCACCCCGCCAGGTTTTCAATCCCGCGCAAACCTTCCCATGCCGTGGCGAGGTTGGCCGGTGAGACTTCCCAGGGCACCAACACGCCGTCGTGGCCGAGACGTTCCAGCAGCGGGTTGAAAAATTCCGGGGTGCGCAGGTGTTTGGCAGGGTAGGTGAGATGAACCACGACCCGGGTTTTACCGGTGATAGGCATTGCCATGTTCCTTTGTGATTTTGTTGTGATGCATGATATATCCTCAATGTGAGCGTGAGTCAACACGGTGGTGAATCCAGACGCAGTAGCGGTGGAAAACCGATGATGTATCATGCGTTATTCGCGCTTGAGGCCTGCAGGTCAGTCAATCTGCCGAGCCGGCGCACCTTCATTGAACCTGGAGATCGAGTAACCGTGACCGTGCATAAGCCCATTGATAAAGGCAACTTGAGCGAACGGGTGTATTCCATTATTCGCACCGCGTTGATGGACGGGCAGTACCAACCCGGTGACCGGCTGCGTATCAGTACGCTGGCCGAGGAATTCGGTGTGTCGATCACCCCCGTGCGGGAAGCGATTTTCCGTCTGGTCAGTGACCATGCGCTGGACATGAAAGCGGCGACCTCGATCTATGTGCCGGAGCTGACGGTCAGCCAGCTGCGTGAAATCCAGTTGATCCGCCATTTGCTGGAAGGCGAGGCGGCCGGCGTGGCGGCCCAGCGGATCACCCAGCCGGAACTGGAGAAACTCGAAGCCATTCAGGACGCGTTCCAGAAGGCGGTTTCGGTCGACTACAAACAAGCGGCGCTGCTCAACCGCGAGTTCCACTTCGGTTTGATCTCTGCGGCGCGCATGCCCGTGGTGTCGAAAACCCTGGAAAACATGTGGGTCATCATGGGGCCGCTGCTGAGCCGGTTTCATGCCGAGGTACCCAAGCGAGAGTTGGCCAGCGCCAAACACAAGCATTTCGAAGTGCTGGACGGCTTGCGTACCCGTGACTCGGCCAAAGCCAAAGACGCCATGCAGGCCGATATCGCCTGGGGCGAGCTGATGATCGATTGGCTTGAGAAAAAGGAAAACCTCGCTGAGGCATAACCACCGCGCCTCTGTCGCATCAAGCTGAACCTGCCGCCCGAGCTCCACATCAGGAGCCTCGGGCGCTGTCGTTTTATGGCTGGCCGAGCGGGGTGGCACTGGAACGTTCAGTCGGGCAATCCACTTGCCACCTTCGCCACCTTTGAGTGGCCAACCTTGAGGGCATCAGTATCGTTGCCAGCCCTCCCGAGCAGAACGCCTGATTGCGCAAAGGTGTTTTGAACAGGATTCAGCAATCTCTCCGAGGTCTTTGCGTTATGGGTTTCGGTGTCGGGGTTTTCTGTGATTTTTCGAGACGCCGGACTCGCCTGGGGTTTTGCTCTGATCCGTATTTTTCTGCGCTATCTGCATCTGTCATGTACCAGGCCTGCGCCCCACAATGGCCGCACGGTCCGCAGTCGCGGTAGCCACTGAACCGCAAACTCATCATGTAGGAGGCCCCATGCCCAAGATGGCCATTTTTCTGGGTGGATTTCTGCTGTTAACCATTTTGATCGGTGCCTTGGCCACGATCTCTCCGACCTGATTCCTTCCTTCAATGCGCAATAAGCACAACGCCTCCACTTGGGAGGCGTTGTTGTTTCAGCGGTACCGTTTATTTACAAGAATCCGTCGATGAACCCCGTAACCTGTAGGAGCCGGCTTGCCGGCGATGGCGTCATCACGGCTACCACCGCTTCGCCAGCAAGCTGGCTCCTACAGGTAGGGGCATAACCCGCAATTTGTAGGAGCCGGCTTGCCGGCGATGGCGTCATCACGGCCACCACCGCTTCGCCAGCAAGCTGGCTCCTACAGATCAGGGCATAACCCGTCATTTGTAGGAGCCGGCTTGCCGGCGATGGCGTCATCACGGCCACCACCGCATCGCCAGCAAGCTGGCTCCTACAGGTAGGGGCATAACCCGTCATTTGTAGGAGCTGGCTTGCCGGCGATGGCGTCCTCACGGCCGCCACCGCTTCGCCAGCAAGCTGACTCCTACAGGTCAAAACGATCCAGGTTCATCACCTTCGTCCACGCCGCTACGAAGTCTTTGACGAATTTCTCCTTCGCATCACTGCTGGCATACAGCTCGGCCAAGGCCCGCAGTTGCGCATTCGAGCCGAAGACCAGATCGACCCGCGTCCCGGTCCATTTCACTTGGCCGGTTTTGCGATCGCGCCCTTCGAACTCCTGATTGGCGTCCGACACCGGCTTCCATTCCACCCCCATGTCCAGCAGGTTTTTGAAGAAGTCGTTGGTCAACGCCTCCGGTTGCTGGGTGAACACGCCGTGTCGGGTTTGTCCGACGTTGGTGTTCAACACCCGCAAGCCGCCCACGAGCACAGTCATTTCCGGTGCGCTGAGGGTCAGTTGTTGCGCCTTGTCGATCAACAGGTGCTCGGCCGTTACGCGGTAGCGGGTTTTCAGGTAGTTGCGGAAACCATCGGCGATGGGTTCGAGGAAGCCGAAGGATTCGACGTCCGTTTGCTCTTGCGAGGCGTCCGTCCGTCCCGGTGTGAACGGCACCGTCACGCTGTGACCGGCATTTTTTGCGGCTTGTTCGACACCGGCGCTGCCGGCCAGCACGATCAGGTCCGCCAGCGAGATTTTCTTGCCGCTGTTGTTGAACTCACGCTGAATGCTTTCCAGTTTCGCCAGCACGCTCGCCAGTTGTTCGGGCTGGTTGGCTTGCCAGGATTTCTGTGGCGCCAGTCGCAGGCGTCCACCGTTGGCGCCGCCACGTTTGTCGGAGCCACGGAAGCTCGACGCCGCCGCCCAGGCCGTTGATACCAGCTGCGAGACGCTCAGGCCAGAGGCGAGGATTTTGCTCTTGAGTGCTGCGACGTCACTGTCATTGACCAAGGCATGGTCGACCGGCGGAATCGGGTCTTGCCACAACAGTTCTTCCTTGGGCATTTCCGGGCCGAGGTAGCGCGAGAGCGGGCCCATGTCGCGGTGGATCAGCTTGAACCAGGCGCGGGCGAAGGCATCGGCCAACTGATCCGGATTGGCCAGGAAGCGCCGGGCAATCGGTTCATAGATCGGGTCGAAGCGCAGCGCCAGGTCCGAGGTGAGCATGGTCGGGTTACGCCGCTTGGACGGGTCGTGTGCATCCGGAATGGTGCCGGCCCCGGCGCCGTTTTTAGCCACCCACTGGTTCGCGCCTGCCGGACTTTTGCTCAATTCCCACTCGAAGCCGAACAGGTTTTCCAGGTAGTTGTTGCTCCACCGGGTGGGTGTGGTGGTCCAGGTCACTTCCAGCCCGCTGGTGATGGTGTCCGGGCCTTTACCGGTGCCGAAGCTGTTTTTCCAGCCAAGGCCCTGAGCTTCGAGACCGGCGGCTTCCGGCTCGGCACCGACGTTGTCGGCAGGGCCGGCGCCGTGGGTTTTACCGAAGGCGTGGCCGCCGGCGATCAGGGCCACGGTTTCTTCGTCGTTCATGGCCATGCGGCCGAACGTTTCGCGGATGTCCAGGGCTGAAGCGACGGGATCGGGATTGCCTTCCGGACCTTCCGGGTTCACATAGATCAGGCCCATCTGCACGGCGGCCAGTGGGTTTTCCAGATTGCGCCCCTCATCGGTACGGCTGTCTTCATTTCTCCCGGGCTCGGCCACCAGTGGAACATCGCCGGGTGCTTGCACGGGTTTTTGCGCTTTGTCGTAGCGAACGTCACCGCCCAGCCATTTGTTTTCCGAGCCCCAATAAACGTCTTCATCGGGTTCCCAGACGTCTGCGCGGCCACCGGAAAAACCAAAGGTCTTGAAGCCCATCGACTCCAGCGCGACGTTACCGGTGAGGACGATCAGGTCGGCCCAGGAAATGTTGTTGCCATACTTTTGCTTGATCGGCCACAGCAGCCGGCGCGCCTTGTCGAGGCTGACGTTGTCCGGCCAGCTGTTGAGCGGGGCAAAGCGCTGTTGACCGGAACCGGCACCGCCCCGACCATCACCGGTGCGGTATGTGCCGGCGGCGTGCCAGGCCATGCGGATGAACAGCGGCCCATAGTGACCGAAGTCTGCTGGCCACCAGTCTTGTGAGTCGGTCATCAGTGCAGTCAGGTCGCGCTTGACCGCCGCAAAGTCGAGTTTTTTGAACGCTTCGGCGTAGTTGAAGCCCTCGTCCATGGGGTCTGACAGGGACGAGTGCTGGTGCAGGATCTTCAGATTCAGTTGGTTCGGCCACCAGTCACGGTTGGTGGTGCCACCGCCTGCGGCATGATTGAACGGGCATTTCGATTCGTTTGCCATGTGCGAGCTACCTTTGGTCGTGTTCATCCGGCTATCGGGCCCGGGGCGGGCGTTAAATAGCAACGAGCGGAATCAAGGACATAGGCTGCAGGGCCAGCAGTTGGATCAACTGATTGTGGTGACCACACGGGAATTCTGAACAGCGGCAATCAGGTTGCCTGCGCGGTGGCCCACGGGTGGCCTAGTCAAGCTTCGGGCTCATTCCTGTCTCCTTTTCAGCGCTAATCCGGCCGGCTTATGGCGCCAGCGCAGACTAAGGTTAGACCTGAGTCGGGAAGTCAGCTAATAGGGCGAGTGTTGGGGCGTGATAGACGTACTCTTTCAATCTGGCGCCCGGAAACATTTCAAGGCCTCGGTTGTTTGCGCTACTGGCTGGGTGCCACAATACTTCTTTGACGAAGCATCATGATCAGGCGGATCAAATGGAAGGACTCGGACCCCGGTATGACCCGGATGCTTTGATAGCAGCGCAGGTACGCACTGATCGCCTGCACCAGTTGTTCCATCAGTCGGTGACGGCGATTCCGGGCAGTGTCCTGGCGGCGATCATGCTGTGCCTGCTGTGTTGGGAGCGCTTCGATCACCACGTCATTTTTTGGTGGATGGGCATTCTGACGGCGTCGACCTCATTGCGAGTCTCGATGTTTATCGCCTATTTCCGCAGCGACAAAAGTACGCGCACGCCTGAGCAGTGGGAGTGGAAATACTGGAGCACGCTGGTGTTATCTGCCGGTATCTGGGGCGCAGGCGCGCTGGCATTGATGCCCCCGGACGATATTCTGGCTCAGTCACTGGTCATGCTTTTTACCGTCGGGATGTCGGTCAGTGCGGTGTCCTGCTATTCGGCCTACCGATACATGACGCTGGTGTCCATTGGCCTGGTGTTGTTGCCGTGCACGATATGGCTGTTGTTCCAGCCGTCAGCGATGCAAGTCGGCATGGCACTGGCAGTGTTGGTGTTTGCCTCATTCGTGGCCAGCGCTACCCGCAAACTCTCCGATGCGGTGGAAACCGCCTTTCGATTGACCCGTGAAATGGAGCAGGCGCACCGCATTTCCAATCTTGCCGCGCAGACCGATGAACTCACTGGCCTGAGGAATCGCCGGGCTTTTTTCGAGCATGCCCAGCAGTTGCACAGTTACTGTAAAAACAATCAGCTGCCGCTGTGCGCCGTGATGCTTGATATGGATCACTTCAAACACATCAATGACACCTATGGCCATCAGGTCGGGGATCAGGTGCTGAGTCAGATGGGCCTGGTCATCAGCACCTCGTTTCGTGAAACGGATGTCTACGGCAGGCTGGGGGGAGAGGAGTTCGCCATTCTGCTCCCGGACACCTCGATTGAAGAGACCTTGAACATTGCCGAGCAACTCATCCGCTCGATTGCCGAATTGATGACCGGGCCGGTGCATTGCATAACGGCCAGCCTCGGTGTCGCGTCGATGGACGCCTCCGACCTTGATTTGCACAGCTTGATGAACAACGCCGATAAGGCCCTGTATCGAGCCAAGGCCCGTGGCCGAAACCAGATCGCCGTTTCCGAGTGATGCCGTGCAAGGCTTGTGACCTCGCGGTCATTCAAGTTGCACCGGCAGAGCGCGCTTCTATATAGTGGCAAAATAATATCAACTATAAATAATTTGCCAGCAGGGCTGCATTCACACCGTTGGGCGCTCCGTGCTGGTTGACGAATCGCGCACTTGAGAATGTCCATGCCTAATCGCTCTCTGCACTTCAAGCTGTTCTGGACGGCCCTGATCGGGACCGTCGTCGTCATGGCACTGCTGCTGGGCTCCATCGCCTATATCGCTTATGGCTCCTCCGTCAAAGAAACCGCCGAACTGGTCGACACGGTCGTCAAGGCCAATGCCAAGGAAGTGGAAGTCGAACTGGGTGTCGGTTTTACCGTCGCCGAATCGCTGGCCAGCGTCGCAACGGCCATGCAGCAACAACACGTTGATCGCAAGACCGCCGATGCCGTGACCCGCCAACTGTTTGAAGCCAATCCGCAACTTTTGGGCCTGGGGCAGTATTGGGAAAAAAACGCCTTTGATGGCAAGGACAGCGAATTCGCCAACCAGCCGAATCACGACGCCACCGGCCGTTACCTGACCTACTGGAACCGTGCGAGTGGCTCGGTGAAATCGGAAGCGCTCAGCGGTTATGCCCCGGAAAATGCCGATAACCAGTACTACTATCAGCCGCTGCACAGCCGTCAGCCGTGGGCTTCCGAACCGTTTGCCTACAGCACGGGCAGCGGCCAGAAAGTCATGATGGTGTCGATCATGGCGCCACTGTTGCAGGGCGGCAAAGCCCTGGGCGTGGCGGGTGTCGATATCCCGCTTGAAAGCATCAATCGGCAACTGGCGAAAATCGATGCCTACAAAGGTTATGGCGCTCTGGTTTCGAGTAACGGCCTGTACGCCAGCCACCCTGATGCGAAGCGTTTGAGCCAGCCGGCCGACGATTTGCCGACGGCTGCCAAAGAGGCGATCAAGGCCGGTCAGCCGTATGACTTCCAGCGCGATGGCTGGGGTTATGTGTTGCAACCGGTGCGCATCGGCAAAGCCCCGAACACTTGGGCGCTGATGGTGGCGTACCCGCTGGACGAAGCCATGGCGGGCATCAATCAGTTTCTCTGGACTGCGGTCGTCATCGGCCTGGTGGCGCTGTTGGTATTGGCTATCGTGCTCTGGCATTTGCTGGCGTGGCATATTCGTCCGCTGTCCGGCTTGACGGTCGGCATCCAGGCCTGGGGCGGCGAATTGGGCTTGCGATTTGAACAACGCAGCGGCGATGAAACCGGCAAACTGGCGGGCGCGTTCAACCAGTTTATCCAGCGCCTGGGGGATCTGGTGGGGTCGATTCGCCACAGCAGCGGCGCCCTGATGCAGATCTCCAATCACCTGGGCGATACCACTCAGGCCGTTGCCGACCGGGCGACGTCGCAGCACACCGCGACCGAAGAAATGGCCAGCGGCGTCACCGCGCTGGCGCACTCGGTCACCGAGATGTCGCAGCAAGCCGAAGACGTGGAGCAACTGGCGCGCAACACCGAAGAGCTGACCAAGCATATCTCCGGCGATATGAACCAGACCCTGGCCGGGATCACCCACATCGACCAGACCATGGACGACGTTGCCGGCACTGTGGGCGACCTGGAAAAACGCTCGCAGCAGATTGCCGGGATCATCGCGGTGATTCGCAGCATCGCCGACCAGACCAACCTCCTGGCCCTGAACGCTGCAATCGAAGCCGCACGGGCAGGGGAGCAGGGACGCGGATTCGCCGTGGTGGCGGACGAAGTTCGGCAACTGGCAGAACGCACCAGCCGCTCGACCGGTGAAATCGGCGAGATGATCGGCGCCATCGGTTCGGATGTGCGCAACACCGTTGCCAACGTCCAGCAAGTCGGCGAAGCGGTGCGCCTGGGCGTGGTGCAACTGACCACCTCGGCACAAGGTGTCGATCAGATTCGCCAGCATGCCCAGGACATTCTGACGCGCATCAGCGAAGTGGCGCGCCAGACCCAAAGCCAGGCCGCCACCGGTGAGCAATTGTCCGTCGCCATCCAGGGTGTCAGCCGGATCTCCGAGCAGAACGATCACGCGATCCGCAGCCTGCTCGATCAGTCGCTGCAATTGCGCGATCAGGCCGGGTCGTTGAACCAGCAACTGACGCAATTCAAGGATTGAGAACGGCCTGCAGGAGGCGGCGGTGAAATTTTGCGCCGTCGCCGCTGACCACCGGCGCTCAGGCTTTTTCGCACGGACAGTGGCAGTTAATGCGCAGGGTGTTTGATGACAGTATTCTGTCTGCATAACAATCACCGCTGAATTGTGCGAGCGCCAACCCTTGAAGAGTCGAGCATTGCTGGTTGGGGTGGACATGGGCACCTCAAGCACTCGAGTCGTTGTCATGGACGAAAACGGCCGCAACCTGGGCGCCGCCAGTCGCCCCACACGTTTGTTGAATCCTGCGCGTCAGGTGTTCGAACAGAGCCCTGACGAACTGTATGCCTCGGTCCTGTTGGCGATAAAGGATGCCTTGAGTCAGTCCGACTTCCAGCTCGCGGACGTTGGCGGCCTAGCGATTTGCGGACAGATGGCCGGGATTTCCACCATCGGCCGGGACTGGGAGGCGACCACGCCTTATGACTCGTGGCTGGATCTGCGTTGCGCCAATCAGGTCCCGCGACTGAAGACCTGCGAGCCACAGATCATCCAATGCTCGGGTGGCCCGGTGAGTGCCAATCACGCGGCGAAATGGCTGTATTGGCGCGAGGAACAACCGCACACCTACCACAAGATCAGCAAGATCATCATGCCGGCCGCGTATGTGGCGGGGCGCATGGCCGACTTGAACAGCGATGCCGCGTTCATGGATTACACCTACCTGGGCTTCAACAGTTTTGCCGACAGCCAGGCGATGCAGTGGAACACTTCGCTCATTGAGGCATTCGGCCTTGAGGCCGACCGGCTGCCCACGCTGGTAAAACCCTGGGATCGCATCGGCGCGGTCGGCCTCAGTGCGTCGAGCGTTTGCGGACTGTTGGCCGGCACGCCGATTTATGCCGGCTGTGGGGATATCGCCGCCTCGTTGCTGGGCACCAGGGCCTTCACGCCGGGGCAACTGTTCGACATTGCCGGCACCGGTTCAGTGTTGGCGACGTTGCTCGACCACTATGCGGTCGACTCGCAGCACAACACCCTCGCCACGTTCCGGCATTGCATCCCCGAGCTGTTTTATTCGATGGCCTACGTCGGTGGGGCCGGCATCAGCCTCAATCGGTTCGGTCTCGATAGCGTCGAATGCCAACAGCTCGAACAGCGGGCCGCCGCGCCGTTGGCCGAGCGCAATAAATTATTGTTCTTGCCCCATCTCGGCGGGCGCCATGCACCGTTCGATGCCTCGCTGGCCGGCGCCTTCGTCGGTCTCGACTGGACCCACGACCGCAGCGACCAATACCGGGCGATGCTGGAGTCGATTGCCTACGAATACGCGCGTTTTCTCGGGTGCATGAAAGACATGCAGATCGTTGTCGATCCGGTTGATGTATTCAGTCTGGGCGGCGGGTCCGGCAGCCAGCTGTTTAACCAGATCAAGGCCGATGTGCTGGGCCTGCCTTATCGCAAACCTCCGGCCGCCGAGTACGGTGTGCTCGGCGCAGCCATGTTGGCGGGGCACGGTGCCGGGGTGTTCGCTGATTTGCAGCAGACCGCCACTGATTGGCCGCGTCCGGACGAAACCCTGACCTTGCCCGACGTTTCGAAGCAGGCGTTCTACGCCGGCATGCGCAAGGCCTATGAGCGAATGCTGACAAACCTCAAGCCGGTATTTGCCGATCTGCAGACGGTTTCGCTTCCCTGAGCACGATGGCGTCGGGCGTCGGGCTCAGAATGTGTCGCGACGCGGTGTCGAGGTGCTTGAAGTACTGAACGGCAAACTCCACGAAGGATCTGACCCGTGGCGGTAATTTCTTCCCGCCTTCGGTGAGCAAATGGAACCCCGTGGTGGGGCATTGATAGTCTTCCAGCAGCGGCACCAGCCGCTTGGCCTGAATGTCCTCCGCCACCTCCCAGACCGACTTCCAGATAATTCCCAAGCCTTGAACCGCCCACTGGCGCAGGGTAAAGCCGTCGTTGGCCAGCCGGTTGCCCTTGACCTGAATCGTGGTCGGCACGCCCTTGCTGATGAACTTCCAGCGATCCAGTGCAAAGTCGGCGCGCAGTTGCACCAGGCAGTTGTGTTGATGCAGGTCTTCGGGGTGCAGGGGCGTGCCGTGTTGTTCAAGGTACTGCGGCGAACAGCAGACCATTTGCCGGTCCACACCCAGGCTGCGGGCGATCAGCGAGCTGTCCGGCAGGTCGCCGAAACGGATCGCGATGTCCGAGCCGGACTCGACGAAGTCCAGTATCCGGTCAGTGAAAAACAGACGGATGCTGACATGCGGGTTTTCGCGGATAAACGCATCGACCAATTGGCTGACCCACTGCCGACCCAGGTCGGTCGGGCAGGTCAGGCCGATGGTGCCTAGCAGGTCGCTTTGACCGTTTTTGATGACGCTGTCGAGCGCATCAACCTGTTCGAGAATTTTCAGGGCGTTCTCAAACAGCAACTGCCCTTCGGCGGTGGGGCTCAAGCTGCGGGTGTTGCGCTTGAGCAAGCGCAAACCATAGAACTCCTCCATCGCCTTGAGCCGGCCACTCATGGCCGCTGGCGACAGGCCCATTTGTCGTCCGGCGGTTGAAAGTGACCCGGTCTGCACGACCAGGCGAAACATTCGCATGTCCTGTAATCGATCAACCATGGCAGTTCGTCTCGCGGAAGTTTCTTGTTAGTTGTTCATGAAGTATCGGCCGATTATTCAGTTAAAGCCATATTGTCGGCGGCGTTGATAAGTACGGCCATAAACATGAGAGCCCCTTGGGGCGGGCGTTTCAGGGCACTTGTGAAGGTAATTCAAATGAGTTTGTTGTTGGCTTCACCTTTCGGAAAAGTTGAAAAGTCAATTTTTTAAAAGTGAATAGAAAATGCTGGGTGATTGTTAATAATGAATGCCTGCGCTTGATGAGTCACAATAAGAAGAGGGTTTATGTATGCGTGTTCAATATCAAGAGGCCGCCCCAGCGATTGATCTGGCCGGCCAATTCAAATTGGCGATGGGTCGCTTCGCCTCCTCCATAACCCTGATCACCACACTCGATGATGACGGCCACCCCCATGGTCTGGCGGCAACCGCTTTTTCTTCGGTGTCGATGGACCCCGCGTCGGCGCTGATTTGCATCAACCGAAGCGCCAGCGCCTCACCCGTGATCAAACGCTCCGGGCTGTTCTGCGTGAACATGCTGCAAAACAACCACGAACCGATCTGCAAGATTTTCAGCCTGCCGGACCTGCGCGAGCAGCGCTTCGTCGCAGGCGATTGGCAGACCGGCATGCACGGCATTCGTTACCTGGTCGACGCGCAGGCTGCGATCTTTTGCGAAGTAGTGCAGGAAATCGAACACGGCACGCACACCATATTCATCGGCAACGTCATTGATGTGATTACGCAACCTCTGGAAGAGCCGCTTCTGTATATGGGCGGGCGTTACAGGGAACTTGGGAATTAAACAGTCGTTGTGTCTTGCTCGGTCTTATAACAATTAGATAAGAAGTGGATGTGGGTATGAATAATCAGTTGCTGGTGAAATCAAGACTGTCCGGGTCCATTCCCAAGTGGATCGGACTGGACACCAATGTCGCAGGCCCGATGATCGGCCTTTTATTGTTATGCACGGTATTAACAGTCTTCACCGATAGTTTTCTGACGTTGAGTAACCTGCTCAACGTACTGGATCAAGTCACCGTGCTCGGCATCATGGCGCTGGGCATGACGCTGGTGATTCTCATCGGCGGTATCGACCTGTCCGTGGGCGCGGTGCTCGCGGTGGCGATCATGGTCATGAGCTGGCTCGAACAGGTGCTCGGGTTGCCGATGTGGGTCGCCATGCTCGGTGCGATCGCTGCCGGTGCGGCGTGTGGTTCAACCACGGCGTTGATGGTGGTCAGGGCAGGGTTGCCGTCTTTCATTGCGACGCTGGCAATGATGTCCATCGCTCGCGGGCTGGCCTACATGGTTACTGACGGCGCGCAAGTCAGCGGTTTCCCGGAGTGGTTCAGCAACCTCTCGGTGATTCGCTACGGCGGTGTGCTGTCGCTGACCGTGACCTGCTTCATCGTGCTGGCCCTGGTGTTCTGGTTCGTTCTCAAGTTCACCGTCCCCGGCCGCAGCCTGTACGCCATCGGCGGCAGCAGCAAGGTGGCCAAGCTCGCCGGCATTCGCGTCAAGGGCTACACCAGTGCCGTCTACATCATCTCGGGCATTTGCGCCGCGCTGGGCGGAATCATCATGACCTCGCGCCTGGACACTGCCGGAGCGGGCGCCGGCGTCGGTTATGAGCTGGATGTGATCGCGGCGGTGGTCATCGGTGGCGGCAGCCTCAAGGGCGGCGCCGGCAGCGTGGTCGGCACGATTGTCGGCGTACTGATCATCGGCGTTTTGCGCAACGGCTTGAACCTGGCCGGCATCTCTCCCTTCGTCCAGCAAGTGGTCATCGGCGCGGTGATTGCCTTCGCGGTGATGCTCGATCTGCTCAAGCGCAAAGCTGACTGAACCCCCTGTGGTCGAACCGTCCAACACACAATAAAAAGGATAAAGACATGAACCTCCACGCATTTTCGCGGCGCTTTCTGTGGCTGCCGCTGTTGACCTGCATGATGTCGGCAGGCGTTCACGCCGAGAGTAAACCGGCGGAACAAATCACTGTCGGGATGTCGATCCCGAGCCTGCAATGGGTGTTCTACCTGATGGTCCGTGACGGCGTCATGGAACAGGCCAAGACCCTGGGCATCAAGAACGTGCTGGTGGCCGACGCACAGGCCGATCCCGCCCGCCAGGTCAGCCAGATTCAGGACATGTTGAGCAAGGGCATCGATGTGCTGCTCTATACCGCCACGGGCAGCGCGGCGTCGGCCGTGCCGGTGCGGCTGGCGCGCCAGCAGGGTGTGCCGGTGATCTGCATTGACAATTTCCCGAAGAACGTCGAATGCGATGCCTACATCTCCACCGATAACCTGGCGGCAGCGGGTGAGCTGGCCCGGCAGATGATCGCGCTGACCGGGGGCAAGGCTGAAATCGGCCTGCTCCAGGGCACCTTGGGCGACTCGACGGAAGTGGCTCGGGCCAAGGGCCTGAACGCGGTGCTGTCCCAGGCGCCGGAGATGAAAATCGTCGACCAGAAGCCTACCGACTGGCTACAGGACAACGGCTTCAAAGTCGCCCAGGACATGCTGCAGAAGAACCCGAAGATCAACGTCTTCATCGGGCGTTCCGATGCCCCGGCGCTCGGTGCCGCCCAGGCGGTCAAAGTCGCCAACATCGATCACAAGGTCTGGGTGTTCGGCTACGACGGTTTGCCGTCGGCGCTGGAAGCCATCCGCGACGGCAAACTGGACATGACCATCACCCAGCAAGCGGTGGAAATGGGCCGTACAGCCTTGCGCACTGCGGTGAATCTGCAACAAGGCAAACCGGTCGAGAAGACCCAGCTGCTGCCGGCCTTCGTCACCACCCGGGAAAACGTCGCGGCTTTCCTTGAGCAACATCCTTGAGATCGGCGAAGGAGGGCACGTCATGAAAGCGATCACCAGCGATCAGGCGCCGCTGTTCAGCGCCTGCAACATCGGAAAATCCTTCAACTCGGTCAAGGTGCTGGAGGACATCAGTCTCGATATCGGTTACGGGGAAGTGGTGGCGCTGCTGGGGGAAAACGGTGCGGGCAAATCGACCTTTTCCTCCATCGTCGCCGGAGCGCTGACGCCGTCCAAAGGTACGATGTTCCTCGCCGGCCAGCCCTATGCACCGATCGGTCCGGGGGCGGCGATTGCCCTGGGGATCAACATGATTCATCAGGAGATCCATCTGCTGCCTGACCTGAGCGTGGCCGAGAACGTTTTCCTCGGCCATCTACCGACCCGGGACGGGATCATCGACCGCAAGCACATGTACCGCGAGACAGAAAAACAGCTGCGTCGACTGGGCCTCGATATCTCGCCGGACACCCCTGTGCGCCAGTTGAAAATCGCCGCGCAGCAACTGGTGGAGATTGCCCGGGCGCTGACGTTCAATTCGCGGCTGCTGATCCTCGACGAACCGACGGCGGCGCTGGGCAAGGAAGAGACCGACCTGTTGTTCAGGCAGATCGAGGAGTTGAAGAAAGAGGGCGTTTCTTTCATCTACATCAGCCATCGGATGGAGGAGATTGCCAGGATCGCCGACAAGGTGGTGGTCATGCGCGATGGTCATCTCATTGCTCGTCACGAAACCGGAGCGGCCGATGTCAGCGTGCTGGTGTCGCAGATGGTCGGACGTTCGATCGAGCGCTTGTTTCCGCAGCTGCCAGCGCCTCGCGAAGAGGTGGTGTTGAATGTCGAACAGCTGTCGGACAAGGCCGGGCGCTTCCACGACATTTCGTTTTCGGTGAAGGCCGGCGAAGTCTTCGGCATCGCGGGCATCGTCGGCGCCGGCCGCACGGAGCTGGTTCAGGCGATTGCCGGGTTGAGTGCGGTGAATCACGGCAAGGTGATGCTGGGTGACCGGCACCTGCCGGCCAACAACGTGCTGGCGGCGATCCGTGCCGGCGTGGTGCTGATCCCCGAAGACCGCAAGTCCGAAGGTGTGGTGCTGAGCCAGACCATTGCCGAAAACCTTGCCTACTGCAATCTCGACAGCCTGAGCTCCTGCGGCGTCATGGCCAATCAGCGGGTGCTGGCGTTTGCCCAGGAGCGCATTGCGACACTGGGGATCAAGGGCCTGGCGGAACAGATGCTCGACAAGTTGTCGGGCGGCAATCAGCAGAAAGTGGTCATCGCGAAATGGATCGCGCGCAACCCGAAAGTCATCATTCTCGATGAGCCGACCCGGGGCATCGACATGGGCGCGCGAGCGGCGATTTACGAGTTGATCATCGAACTGTCGAAGACCGGCGTGTCGGTGATTGTCGTGAGTTCCGACCTTGAGGAAGTCATCGGTTTGTCCCATCGGGTGATGGTCATGGCGCGCGGTTGTTCCCAAGGGATTTTGCACCGGCCGCAGATCGCGCCCGACACCATCATGACCCTGGCCACCGCTTGATAACGGGCTGTCACTGAGGAGCTCCATCATGTCTACCCCGTATCAACCGCTACCTTACCGGCCCTTTACCGAGTTGCTCGACTTGCGCGGTAAAACCGCCGTCGTCACCGGCGGTGGCAGTGGCATCGGGTTCGCCATCAGCCAACGGCTGGCCGAAGCCGGGGCCAACGTGCTGATCGGCAGCCTGGCGCCAGAGCGTTGCCATGAACTGATCGAAGCCGGTTTTGCCGTTTCGTTCCTGGCCACCGACGTCTGTCGTCCCGCCGACATCCAGGGCCTGGCAGACACCGCCATCGAGCGTTACGGCCGTCTCGATATCTGGATCAACAACGCGGGTGTTTATCCGCTCAAGGCCGTTGACGACATTGATCCGGGTTTCTGGGACGAACTCCACGCCATCAATACGCGTGCGGTGTTTCTGGGGGCACAGGCCGCTCAACGGCAGATGCGCAAGCAGGCGAGTGCCGGGGCGATTGTCAATCTGTCGTCGATTTGCGGTCACCGGCCGATGGCCAATCACTGCACCTACGACGCGTCAAAAGGCGCGGTGCTGGCGATGACGCGAAGCCTGGCCAAGGACCTGAGCGCCTTCAACATTCGCGTCAACTCGGTATCCCCCGGGCTGACGGCAACGCCAGGCAATCTGGAGCCGGAGCTGCTCGCGCAACACCGACAGAACAACGTGTTGAACAACATTGCACTGGGTCGGCCGGCAGAGCCCTTCGAGATCGCCAATGCGGTGCTGTTTCTGGTGTCGCCGCTGGCTTCCTACGTGACGGGTATCGATCTGTTGGTGGACGGCGGCTGGTTGCTGCACGGCAGTTGAAGAGGCGCGGCTGATTGCGCTTGCTCAAGCCGATCGCCGCGAAAAATTGAACGCATCCCTTGAACGTTGCGACTTGCAGCGCCGGCACTGGCACGCCTGCAAAACGAGCGCACGTCCTGAAAGCGGTGTGCCGCGCATTGATATCAAGCGGCGCACCGATCACTGAAAACAGCAGGAGAACGACATGAAACTTGCCATGTTCATGCAGCCCCTTCATCACAAGGGCTGGGATTATCACGAGATGTACGACCAGGATATTGCCTGCGCCGTCCACGCCGACGCCGTCGGTTTTGATGAGCTTTGGGTCGGCGAGCACACCTCGCAACGCACGGAGCCGGTGACCAATGCCCTGCAATTCATGTCCGCCCTGATTCCGCTGACCCGGCGCATGAAGTTGTGCACCGGGGTGCTGAACCTGCCGCATCATTTTCCGGCGCGGATTGCCGCTGATGCCGCGATGTTCGATCACATGTCCAAGGGCCGTTTCATCATGGGCATCGGCCCGGGTGGCCTGGCCTCGGATTTCGAGGTGTTCGGCAGCAACGGCAAGGACCGTGGGCAGATGATGGTCGAATGCTACGAGATGATCCGCGCCATCTGGAACTCAAGCGCCCCTTACGAGTTTTCCTCGGAGCACTTCCAGGTCAGCCTCAAGGACTCGGTGAATCACGAGCTGGAAATCGGCTACATGCCGACGCCGTTCCAGAAGCCGTTCCCACGGGTTGCAACCACGGCCATGAGCCCGTTTTCCGGAACGGCGAAACTGGCTGGGGCCAAAGACTGGGACCTGATGTCGGCCAACTTCAACCCGACGGCGACCGTGGCCTCCCATTGGCTGGCTTACTGCCAGGGCGCCGAAAGTGCCGGGATCAAGGCCGATGCGAACAACTGGCGCGTGGCCCGTTCGGTGTTCGTCGCCGACTCCCAGGCCCAGGCCGAAGACTACCTGGCACAAGACAGCTGCACCCTGCGCCGTTACTTCGATTACATGATCGATAACCTGTCGTCCAACAACTACACCAAGATCTTCAAGACCCGCCCCGACATGACCGATGCGGAAGTGACGGTCGATCACTGCATCAAGGAAATGGTGATTTACGGCGACGTGAATTCCGTGACCGAACAACTGGTCGCGTTCAGTGAGCAGACGGGGCCGTTCGGCACCTTGATGACCGCCTTCCACGAGTGGGATGACGAAGCACTGTGGCGGCGCTCGATGGAGCTGACGGCGCAGCAGGTCATGCCCCGTCTGAACGACTACATGACACCGCGTTTGAAAGCGCAGTAATCGCCTTGTCGCGATTGCGTGCGTGTGTACGGCCACGTCCCGGATGTGGCCGCAACTTTGGTAATGCGCCTGGACACTACACATGACTGATTTGACAAGACAGGACCTGCGCGAAGGTGATCGCGCGTTCGAACTGACCGCCACTGAACTGGCTCGTCTGCGGGAAAAAGCCCAGTTCATTCGCCTGGAAACCATCCGGCTGATCGAGATCGCCAAGGTCGGTCACTACACCTCGGTTTTTTCCGCCGCCGAGTTGTTCGCCGCGCTGTATTACGACGTGATGGACTTGCGGTTTGGCGAGCCGAAATGGCCTGATCGCGACCGCTTCATGATGGGCAAGGGGCATGCGGCGGTCGGCCTGTTTCCGGTGCTGGTGGAGTGGGGCTTCTTTGCGAAAGAGATCCTCGATAACTACACGCGCCTCGGCAACCCGCTGGGCGATCACCCCGACATGCGCAAAGTGCCGGGCGTGGATTTCTCCTCCGGTTCCATCGGGCACGCCTTGTCCGGCGGCCTGGGCATGGCATTGGCCGGGCGCATGCTCGGCAAGTCGTTCACCACCTACGTGATGCTCGGCGACGGTGAAATGCAGGAAGGGCAGGTCTGGGAAGCGGCTCTGGGAGCGGCTCACCATAAAGTCCACAACCTGGTGGCGATCATCGACCGTAACGGCTACCAGCTCGACGGCAATGTCGACGACGTCATCGGCATCGAACCGCTGGCGGACAAATGGATCGCCTTCGGTTGGGAAACCCACGTGGTCGACGGGCATGACCTGGCGGCGGTCACCCGTCTGTTGCGTCGCCTCAAGGCTGATACCACTCGCACGCAGCCGGTTTGCATCATCGCCAACACGGTGAAAGGCAAGGGCGTTTCCTACATGGAAACCGAGCCCGGCTGGCACCTCGGTTATCTCGATCCGGAAGATGCGCAACGTGCTATCGACGAAATCAAAAGCAAGGTGATTTAACTCATGAATACCGCACCTCTGTCGAACAACTCCTGGCAGTACCGGGAACTGAACAGCCAGACACCCAGCTTGAATGCCTTGTCTGATGCACTGATCGAACTGGTCGAGCAGGGCGAGCCGATTGTCGCCGGCACCGCTGACTTGCAGTACTCCAACGGCCTGTCGAAATTCGCGCAGCTGCACCCGGAGCGTTTCGTGCAATTCGGGATTTCCGAGCAAAACATGGTGTCGGCGGCAGCCGGCATGGCGGCGGTGGGCATGAAGCCGTTTGTGGCGACGTTTGCCTCGTTTCTGCCGTTGCTGTGCTGCGAGCAGATCCGCATGGACGTGGCGTACTCCGCGTTGCCGGTACGTTTGATCGGTCACCATGCGGGGATTTCCCTGGGCTTTTATGGCACTTCGCACCACGCCACTGAAGACCTGGCGATCATGCGTTCGATTGCCGACATCACAGTGGTCGCTCCGGCGGACGGCAATCAGCTCAAGGCGGCCATTCTGGCGTCGGCCAACTACCCGCAACCGATCTACTTCCGCATTCAGCGCGGGCGTGATCCGGTGGTGTATGACACCGTTCCGGACTTTGTCTTCGGCAAAGCCACTGTGCACTTGACGGGCGATGAGCTGACGATCATTGCCACTGGCTCCACGGTTCACCCGGCCCTTGAAGCGGCTCGGGCGTTGAATGCCGCGGGGCGTTCGGTGGGGGTGATCGACATGACGACCATCAAGCCGCTGGACCGTGAGGCGGTGCTGACTGCGGCGCGCAATAGCCGGGCGATTCTGACGGTGGAAGAGCACAACATCATCGGCGGCTTGGGTGGGGCGGTGTGTGAGGTGATTGCGGAAGAGGGCGTTGGGGTCAAAGTGCGGCGGCATGGCATTTACGACGAGTACAGCCTGATTGCGCCGCCGACTCATCTTTACCGGCATTACCGGCTTGATGCGGCCGGGATTGAAAGTGTGGCGCTGGAAGTGCTGGGTTGATTGCGGTTTTTTGCTGACTGATTGAGGCGGCTTTTGGTGAGGTCGCCTGAGGTTTTTCCCTTTGGGCGTTATGGGCCTGTACGTGTGACCGGGGTGTTCATTGACGAGCGCGCTGGTTGCACGTTTTTTTTTGGCTTGGTGTTTGTGTACATATCCGTTTTTGCGGTAACGGCCGCTAATGGTTTCGCTTTTACAGCGAGTCACTTGGAAGAGCCCCAAGTAACCAAGGGCTCTTGCCCCTTTCGTTCGGTGGCTCGCTAAG